>NZ_JBOHGC010000270.1:0-2015 GCF_050699995.1 Actinokineospora sp.
TCCCACCGGAGTCAAGATCAGCAACCGGCAGATGAAAGACCTCCCGATCAGCCGCAACGCCTGGCACGCCGACTGGAACTACACCCTTCACCCACGATCCGACACGCCCGACCCGCACTGACTTGATTCACTACGTGCCCTTAGCCCCGACCAGGTCGCCCGCGCCAGTGCCCATGCCAAGGGGGAGCGCCTGACCTATCGCCAGGGCGCCGCCGAGGACCTCCCGTTCCCCGACGAGACCTTCGACGTCGCGGTGTCCATCGAGGCCGCGCAGCATATGGATGACCTCGGCGCGTTCGCCGCGCAGGCGTTCCGCGTGCTGCGGCCGGGCGGCCGGTTCGCTGTGAGCACGTTCTTCGCCCCGACCGCGGACCACCCCGGTGAGCTCGCGGCCCGGCTCGCCACCTTCGCCTCCGGTGTCGATCGCGACCACGCGGTTCCCGAGGTGGTCGGCCACCTGGGCGCGGCGGGCTTCGACGACATCAGGGTCACCTCGATCGGCGAGCACGTCTGGCCGGGTCTGGACCGCTGGATCGCCCAGCTCGGCGTGCCCGAGAACGAGTGGCCCAGGCGCTGGCTGACCTCGTACCGTGACGGCCTTGTCGACTACTACGTCATCTCGGCTGGTCGGCCCGCGGGGGCGCGGACGATGTAGTCCGATGGGTCGAACACGGCGAGCCGCGACCGCATCCGGCCGGTGGACCACGGCCAGCTGAAACTGTTGCGGCCGTTGGAGTCCAGGTAGTAGCTGGAGCAGCCGCCGGTGTTGTGGACCGTGCCCGCCGGCGCACCCCGCACATCGTCGTTGTAGCGGCGCTGCACGTCGGGGAACCCGGCGACCGTGGTGCCCAGGTAGCTGACCGGGCTGCCCCGCCAGTGCTCGGCGAGACTGCGGCCCTCGGCGTCGAACACCAGACCCGCCAGCGGCATGTCGAGGATGCGGAACCCGGTGCCGAGGATGATCGCGTCCACTTCGGACTCGGCGCCGCCGGCGCCGACGACATGGCTGCCCCGGATCTCCTGGACGGCGTGCGGGTGGACCGTCACGTTCGGCCGGGTCAGCGCCGGGTAGTAGGTGTCGCTGACGGTCAGCAGCAGGTGCGCCAGGCCGATCCGCTGGACCAGCCGCAGGATCCAGGGGTAGCGCACGTGCGGGTCGACACCGTGCTCGGTCGACACCCGGCGCAGGTAGTCCAGGATCTCCGGCTGCTCGGCGAACGCCCGGCTCCACTCCGGGTTGGGCGCGAACGAGAACGAGTACGGCGCCGAGGGGACGTCGCACGCGCAGCCCGGGTAGGTGTTGGCCCGCCAGGTCCCGCCGACGCCCGCGCCGATGCCGGAGGCGCCCGCGCCGATGACGACGACCTCGAAGCCGCGCTGATCATCCACGCCAGGTCTCCCGGCGGTCGGTGCCGCAAGATTCCGGAGACCAGCAGTATCCGAAACCCCACCCAACCCCATCGCGAAGGGTCAGGCTCCCAGGTGTTCGAGGTCGGCGGCGGTTTCGGCGGGGCTTGGCATGGCGGCGATCTCGGCGGCTACCTCGCGGGACCGTGCGGCGACCGCGTTGTCGGCCAAGAGGTTCGAGGCGTTGGCCGCCACGGCCTCGACCGTGATCGCGTCGCCGACGAGTTGCAGGCCCGCGCCGCCCGCCGTCACCGCGTCGGCGTTGACGAACTGGTCGGCTCCCTGCGGGATGAACAGCTGCGGGACACCGGCGGCCAGGGCGCCGAGCGTGGTGCCGCTGCCGCCGTGGTGCACGACGAGATCGGTGTGCGGCAACAGGTCCGCCTGCGACACCCACGGCAGCACGGTCACGTTGTCCGGCGTGGCGCCGAGGTCGGCGATCTCCACGGTCGGACCCGCGGCGACGACTACTCGCGCGGGCAGCGTCGCCAGGCCGGAGATGGCGGTCCGCAGCACACCCACCTGACCGAAGGCCGTGCCAAGAGTGAGGTAGACCAACGGCTGGTCGTGCTCGGCCACCCACGCGGGCAGCTCACCCGGCTCGGTGA
>NZ_JBOHGC010000271.1:0-7077 GCF_050699995.1 Actinokineospora sp.
CCCCAAGGCTGGTCCAGTTGTGCACCTCGAACACCCCGGGTCATCGGTGTTCGTGGACCGCGAATCTGAGGTCCTTGTGTTCCAGAACACCGCTGATAGCCTGCTGGAGGTGGCTCTCACGTCAGCCGAATCGGTGAAGTTTCTGCGCCGCCTGGAAGGCGAATTCAGACGGGAGTGAAACAAGATGGATCTTGGTCACGCACGGTGGCGAAAGTCCACCCGAAGCGGGGCTGACAGCGAGTGTGTCGAAGTTGCGTTCGTGCCCGGCGAAACGGCCGTGCGGGATTCCAAGAACCCTTGCGGGGGCACACTTCTGCTCCCCGAAAGCGCTTGGCGTTCTCTGCTCAGCTCTCCAGGACGCTGAACACGATCCCGGCCGCCACCAGCCGCTTGGTCAGGGCGTCGCCCATCGCCACCGCCGTGGTGACCTGGCCCGAGGTCTCCGGAAGTTCGTCGAACGCCAGGCACAGCGCCGACTCGGACAGCATCTTCGCCGTCTCGTCGTAGCCGGGGTCGCCGCCCGCGACCTCCGTGACGACCCGCTTGCCGCCGCCCTCACCCACGAACGTCACCTTGAACCACGACCGGGCGCGCTTCTCCGCCGTCGGCCCGTCGCCGGGCTTCTTGCGGTTCAGCAGCCAGTTGCGGGCCGGTGGGACCTGGGCGAGGGCGAACAGCGCCGCCACACCACCCACCAGGCCCACGGCCATCGGGAGCTTCTTGACCGCGATGTAGTGGCCGTAGGAGAACTGCGGGCCGTAGCGCTGCAGGGCCCGGGCGCTGCGCAGGACGATCTGCGGGTCGATCGTGGGCGCGGGGATGGCCCACGCGCGCGCGTCCTTCTCGAAGTGGGGCTTGCCGGTCAGGCCGCGCACCTTGCGGTCCTTGGGCCTGCCCTCGGCCTTGCGGCGTTCGCTCGCGATCTTCGCGCTGGCCCGCAGCCTGGAGAACGCGGTGATCGCCGAGTGGAACGTGCCGCCGGAGAACTCGGCGGACGCGCGCACGTAGCCGTTCACCGTGAGCGGGACGCCCGCCGGGAGTTGGTCGACGGTGAAGAGCACACCCAGGTCGTACGGGATGGAGTCGAAGCCGCAGCAGTGCACGAGCCGGGCGCCGGTCTCGACCGCCTTGGCGTGGTGGCGCAGGTAGGTGCGGTCGACGAACTCGGGCTCGCCGGTCAGGTCGACGTAGTCCGTGCCCGCTTCGGCGCAGGCGGCGACGAGGGCGTCGCCGAAGTTGACGTAGGGGCCGACCGTGGTGATGACCACGCGGGACGCCTCGGCGACCGCCTTGAGCGAGTCCGGGTCGCCGATGTCGGCGGTCAGCAGGTCCATCTGGGCCAGGGCGGGGTCGATCGCGGCGAGCTTGGTCCGCACGGACTCCAGCTTCGCCTTGTTCCGGCCCGCGAGCGCCCACCGCAGCTTGGCCGGGGAATTTCGCGCGAGGTACTCGGCGGTCAGCGCGCCGGTGAAGCCGGTGGCGCCGAACAGGACGATGTCGTACGTGCGGCCGGTAGGCATATCGCGATATTACTCATCGGTAACTGATAGCCAAGTCCCAGTTTGATCCACAGCGATAACTCACCCGTCCGTGACGCGCGACCCGCACCGTGACACGCCGTGCGACCAGGGGAACCAACTGAGTGCCACCACCGGGTGACAGGCCGGATCGTGGCCTGATCGTTGCTGGCCCTAATCTGCTCTTGTGCGCTTCGCAGCTCGCCAGACCGTGCCCGCCCTCCTCGTGTCGTTGTGCGCAGTGATCGTCGCGGCTTTCGGTGCGACACCGATCGCCGCCGCGCAGCCGACCACGACAGAGGGGCAGAAGCCCGCGCCGAACAGCGCCCAGTGCCAGAACCACGACCGCCCGCCGCCGCCGATCGACACCTCGGAGCAGCCCAAGCCGGGCGAGCCGAGCCCCGCGCCGCTGCCCGTGCCGGATGAGCCGGTTGGTGGGACCCGGATGGGTGAGTGCGGACTCGTCCAGCCGGCGAACGCCGCGCCGCAGGTCCCGGACATCGCGTCGGCGTCGTGGGTGATCGCCGACATCGACAGCGGCGCCGTGCTGGCCGCGAAGGACCCGCACGCCCGCGAGCGGCCCGCTTCGCTGATCAAGGTGCTCCTCGCGATCGTCGTGATCCGTGAGTTGCGGCTTGAACAGGTCGTCGAGGGCACCGCGGAGGACGCCGCGCAGGAGGGCACCAAGGTCGGTGTCGGCCCCGGCGGCAAGTACACCGTCCGGCAGCTTCTGTTCGCCCTGGTCATGCGCTCGGGCAACGACGCGGCGTTCGCGCTGGCGCGTGAACTGGGCGGGCTGAAGGTGGCGCTGGCGAAGATGAACACGCTGGCCAAGGAACTCGGCGCCCTCGACACCCGCGCGGCCACACCGTCCGGGCTCGATGGGCCGGGCATGAGCACGTCGGCGTACGACCTGAGCCTGCTGGTGCGGGCGGCCATGAAGCACAAGGAGTTCGCGGAGGCCGCGTCGACGAAGTCGATCGACTTCCCCGGCTACGGCACCAAGCCCGGCTACAAGGTCACCAACGACAACCGGCTGCTCGGGAAGTACCCGGGCTTCCTCGGCGGCAAGACCGGCTTCACCGACGACGCCCGCCACACCTACCTGGGCACCGCGAAGCAGGGCGACCGACGCCTCTCGGTGGTCCTCCTGCGCGGCGAGCCGACCCCGGCGCCGCTGGGTGACCAGGCCGCCAAGCTGCTCGACTACGGGTTCGCGCTGGCCAAGGCCAAGACGAAGCCGGTGGGCCAGCTGGTCGACAAGGCCCCCGAGGCCCAGCGCAAGCACGACACGGCCAACGGGGCTCCGTCGGCGGAGGGATCGTCGTCCCCGTCCGACGCGGCGGCACTGAGCCCGGACGCGAACCGCTCGGCCTTCGGCACCTTCGGCGCACCGCTGGTAGCAGCGGCCGGCGTGGCCATCCTGATCTCGTTCGCGCTGTGGATCCGCCGCAAGCGCGCCCGAGCAGCCCGCGCCGCCTAAACCGGCACCCACTCCCGCGCAACAACAACCCCCGCGCAACAACAACCCCCGCGCGACAACAAACCCCCACCCACCTCGGGGGGCTGCCCTTGGCCAGTCTATCGGCGGGTGGGGGGTTTGCGGTGGGTGTGCGGATTCCTGTGGATGGATCGGCGAGACTGTGGATAAGTCACCCCGCACACTTGCACTCAGGAACCTGAAGTGCTTACCGGCGGCGGCGGAGGGCGAGTGCCAGGACGGCGCCGATTCCCATGAGGCCTGCGGCTTCGCTGACCTTTGGGGTGCGGGCGATCTCGACGGTGGGGCGAATGACGGCGGGCGGGGGTGGCTCGACGGGTTCCTTGATCAGGTTTTCCTTCGCCGTGGCTGTCCAAGCCGTGATGAACAGCAGGAACCGGGACACCAGGTTCGCGAACACCAGCAGACCGACGATCGGGCCGACGATCGACCCCAGCGGGCCGCCGATCACCGTGTTCAAGTAGATCGTTCCGATGATCTTCAAGACCTCGAACCCGATCGCGGCGGCCAACGCCCCGCGCATCGCGCTTCGGGCCGTCACCGCTGTTCGGGGCAGCCGCGAGATCACCCACAGGAACACCAGCCAGTTCGCGGCGATGCCCAACAGCGTGGTGATCACGAACAGCAGCACCTTGGCCCAGCCGTAGCCGCCCAGGCCGACCCAGTTGAGCAACGTGTCCGCCAGGCCCGCGCCGACCGCGCTGAGGCCGAACGAGATCACCATCGCCGCGCCCAAACCCAGCAGGGCGAGCAGGTCCACGCCGAGGCCACGCAGGAACGGCTGCTGGACCGGTTTCTGCCCCCACTGCGCGGTCAGCGCGTCGCGCAGGTTGGTCATCCAGCCGAGTCCGGTGTAGATAGCGGCGACGAGACCGATGATCCCGACCTTGCCGCGTTCCTCGACGGCGGTGTCCACCAAGTCCGTCAGCAGTCCCTGCAGGTTGCCGGGGGCGGCCGAGGTGATCGACTCGCGCAGGCTCTGCAGGGTCTCCGGCTGGCCCGCCAACACGAAACCGAGGATGGCGAAACCGATGAGGAGCAGCGGGAACAGCGACAGGACGCTGAAGTACGTGATCGACGCGGCGAAGTGTTCGCCGTATCGCTCGGTGAAGGCGTCGTATGCCCTGATCAGGTGATCTATGCCCGGCCTGCGCCTGCGCAGCCGGGCGATCTTCGATTCGGGCTTATCCACACTCTCCGTCACCATTGAAAACTATTGGTCGGAAAGCAGGCCCGCAACGCGAACACGATCGTGGGACGAGGGTCAGCCGCGTCCGGCGAGGAACCCGAGCTTGTCGTAGACCCGCGCCAGCGTCCCCGACGCGACCTCGCGGGCCCGTTCGGCACCGCGGGCGAGGACCTTGTCCAGCTCCGCCGGATCGTCCATATAGGATTTGACCTGGTCGCGGACCGGGGTGACGAAGTCTGCGACGACCTCGCCGAGGTCCTTCTTCAGGTCGCCGTAGCCCTTGCCCTCGTACGCCGTCTGCAGCTCGTCGATCTCGCGACCCGTGAGCGCCGAGTAGATGCTGAGCAGGTTACTCACACCAGGCTTGTTCTCCTGGTCGAACACGACCTCGCGACCCGTGTCGGTGACCGCCGAGCGGATCTTCTTGGCCGACACCTTCGGGTCGTCGAGCAGCTCGATGATGCCGCCGGGGCTCGACGCCGACTTGCTCATCTTCGCCGAGGGCTCCTGCAGGTCGAAGATCTTCGCCGTGCCCTTGAGGATGTAGGCCTCCGGCGGCTGGAACGCCTTGCCGAAGCGGGTGTTGAACCGGTGCGCGAGGTCGCGGGTCAGCTCCAGGTGCTGGCGCTGGTCCTCACCGACCGGGACGTACTGCGGCCGGTAGAGCAGGATGTCGGCGGCCTGCAGGACCGGGTACGCGAACAATCCCACTGTCACCCGGTCGACGCTCTGCTTGGCGGACTTGTCCTTGAACTGCGTCATCCGGCTGGCCTCGCCGAAGCCCGCGAGACACTGCATCACCCAGCCGAGTTCGGCGTGCTCAGGGATCTGGCTCTGCACGAACAGCGTCGCGCGGTCCGGGTCGAGCCCCAGGGCGAGTAGCTGCGCCACCGACACCCGGGTGCGCTTGCGCAGCAGCTTCGGGTCGTGTTCGACGGTGATGGCGTGCAGGTCTGCGATGAAGTAGAAGGCGTCGTGCGTCTCCTGCAGGGCCACCCACTGCCGGACCGCGCCCAGGTAGTTTCCCAAGTGGAACGAGTCGGCTGTGGGCTGGATGCCGGACAGCACTCGCGGCTTGGGGGCAACGGGGGCGTTCTGCTCGGTCGACACACGGTGATTCTCCCAGTTCCGATCGGGCGTGACCGGGCCGGGGCCACACTGCGCCGTTCGGTGGATTGCCCCTTAGGGTCCCTCGGTGACAGGTTTCTGCGGAGCCGGGTCCGCCCCTGACGCCTGATCGGCGTGTGGCTCGGCCTACTCAGTCACATCTGGAGGTTCCACGTGCAAAAGCGTTCCCGACTCCGCATGCTAGGCGCAGCGGTGGTGATCGCCTCCGCGACCGGTGTCGCCGCGGTGGCGATCCAGCCCGCGACCGCCGCGCCCGTCGCGGAGACCGGCGCGGTCGCGCACTTCGCCGTGCTGGGCGCGAAGGGTCCCGCGTTCGGCATGGCCGAGAAGGCCGTCACCGACGCGGGCGGCACCGTCGTCAAGAGCTGGCCGGAGATCGGCGTGGTCATCGCGACCTCGTCCAACCCCGAGTTCGCCAAGATCGTGCGGGGCAAGCCCGGCGTGCAGGGCGCTGGGGCAACCCAGAACCTGGCCGAGCTGGCCGCCGCGCCGACCGCCACCACCATGTCCACCGACTCCACCGACTCGACCGCGCGTTCCGCGGCCCAGGGTTCGGGCGCCGCCCAGCGCGCGCTGGAGGACACCGAGCAGGTCGTCGACAGCGCACAGGGCACGCTCGCCGACCCCGAGCCGCTGGCCGCGAACCAGTGGGACATGAAGATGATCAAGGCGGACGAGGCGCACGCGATCAACGCGGGCAGCTCGAACGTCGTCGTCGGAGTGCTCGACTCGGGCATCGAGGCGACACACCCGGACCTGGCCGCGAACATCGACGCCTCGCGCTCGGTGGGCTGCACCAACCAGGGTGTGCCGGACTCCTCGCCCGCGTCGTGGGCCCCGACCACCAGTGACCACGGCACGCACGTGGCGGGCAGCATCGCCGCCGCGCGCAACGGCGTGGGCATCGTCGGCGTCGCGCCGGGCGTGAAGCTCGCGTCGATCAAGGTCGTCAACGACGACGGGTACATCTACCCCGAGTACGCGATCTGCGGGTTCATGATGGCCGCCGAGAAGGGCGTGCAGGTCACGAACAACTCGTACTTCGTCGACCCGTGGTACCTGTGGTGCAAGGGTGACGCCGACCAGAAGGCCGTCGCCGAGGCCGTCGACCGCGCGATCCAGTACTCGCACCGCAAGGGCGTCGTGAACGTCGCCGCGCTGGGCAACAGCAACTGGGACCTGTCGCGCAACATCATGGACGATGGCAGCCCGAACAACGGCACCCCGATCGAGCGCGAGACCGACAACACCTGCACCAAGATCCCCGCCGAGATCCACGGCGTGGTCGGTGTGTCGTCGGTGGGCGTGAAGGGCCTCAAGTCGTACTTCTCCAACTACGGCCGCACCGAGACCGAGGTCGCGGCGCCGGGTGGGGACCGCATGCAGGTCCCGTCCACGCCGGACGCCAACGGCCGCATCCTGTCGACCGTCGTGGGCGGCAAGTGGGGCTACAAGCAGGGCACCTCGATGGCGTCCCCGCACGCCGCGGGCGTCGTCGCGTTGATCCGCTCGGCCCACCCGGGCTGGTCGGCGCAGCACGTCGTCGCGTCCCTGATGCACGACGCCGACCGCCAGCCGTGCCCCGCCGGGACGTACGACCCGGACGGCACCGGCAACTGGGCCGCGAACTGTGACGGCGGCGCCACCGGGCGCGGCTTCTACGGCGCGGGCCTGATCGACGCGCTGGACGCGGTGAAGTAAGGCTTTCCACGAAGAGAGCGGGCCCCGCAGGAGTTCTCCTG
>NZ_JBOHGC010000272.1:0-2923 GCF_050699995.1 Actinokineospora sp.
GCCGTGCCGGGCGCCCTTCACCGTCCTACCTCAGCTCAAGCGCTCCAGGACCATGGCCATGCCCTGGCCGCCGCCGACGCACATCGTCTCCAGGCCGAACTGCTTGTCGTGCCACTGCAGGGAGTTGATCAGCGTGGTGGCGATGCGGGCGCCGGTCATGCCGAACGGGTGGCCGATCGCGATGGCGCCGCCGTTGACGTTGAGCTTGTCCTCCGGGATGCCGAGGTCGCGGGCCGAGGGGAGGACCTGCGCGGCGAACGCCTCGTTGATCTCGAACAGGTCGATGTCGTTCACCGTCAGACCGGCCAGCGCCAGCGCGCGCTTGGAGGCCTCGACCGGGCCCAGGCCCATGATCTCCGGGGACAGGCCGGACACGCCGGTCGACACGATCCGTGCGAGCGGGGTCAGGCCCAGCTGCTTCGCCTTCGTGTCGGACATGATCACCAGGGCGGCGGCGCCGTCGTTGAGCGCGCAGCAGTTGCCCGCGGTGACCCGGCCGTCGGGGCGGAAGACCGGCTTGAGGGTCGCGGTCTTCTCGTAGGTGATGCCCGGGCGGGGGCCGTCGTCGGTGTCGACCACGCGGCCGTCGGGCAGGGTGACCGGAGTGATCTCGCGGGCCCAGAAGCCCTCCTTGATCGCCGTCTCGGCCAGGTTCTGCGACCGCACGCCGAAGTGGTCCATGTCCTCACGGGTGACGCCCTTGAGCAGGGCGAGGTTCTCCGCGGTCTGGCCCATCGCGATGTAGGCATCCGGGACGATGCCGTCCGCACGCGGGTCGTGCCACTCGGTCGCGCCGTTCTCCGCGACGGTCTTCGTGCGGTCGACGGCCTCGTCGAAGATCGGGTTGCGGGTGTCGGGCCACGAGTCGGAGCTGCCCCTCACGAACCGCGACACCATCTCCACGCCCGCGGAGATGAACACGTCGCCCTCGCCCGCCTTGATGGCGTGCAGCGCCATCCGCGTGGTCTGCAGCGACGACGCGCAGTAGCGGGTGACGGTGCAGCCGGGCAGATGGTCGTAGCCGAGCAGGACCGAGACGATGCGGCCCAGGTTGTTGCCCTGCTCGCCGCCGGGCAGGCCGCAGCCGAGCATCAGGTCGTCGATCTCGGTCGGGTCGAGCGCGGGGACCTTGTCCAGGGCGGCCCGCACCATCTGCGCGGTGAGGTCGTCGGGGCGGATGTCGACCAGCGACCCCTTCCCGGCGCGGCCGATGGGGGATCGGACCGCTGAGACGATGACTGCCTCTGGCATGGCGGGACTCCTTCGCGATAGCCGGTTCCACACCGGAGGTTACCCCTGGGTAACCACGGTGCCGGGCCGAGGCGCGAGGCGGAGCGCCCGCGCTCAGCCGCTTATCGCGAACTTTTCCACACACCGCCCGCCGCGCACAGCGGGGCGAGCATCACTCCCGCGGCCAGCGCGTAGCCGTCACCGTTGGGGTGGAAGCGATCCGGGCTGAAAAACTCGTCGGGCCGGTCGCGAAACCATGGCCCCACGATCGCCGCCAGCGGCACCGACGTCGCCTCGGTGCGGCTGAGCTCGCGGGTCTGCGCGCGGGCCAGCGCCCGGCTCCAGTGCTGGGCCAGCGAGCGCAGCGGCTGCGGGATCGGGCGGATCGTGCCCAGGTCGGGGCAGGTGCCCACGACGACCCCGGTGCCCGCGTCGGTCAGCCTGCGCACCTGCTCGGCGAGCAGCGCGGCCGACGTCCCGATCCGCATCCGGGCGGTCACGTCGTTGCCGCCGATCATCACCACGGCCACGTCGGGCGGGTCGAGGAGCGCGGCGTCGATCTGCGCGATGAGCCCGGTGGTCCGCGACCCGCTCACCGCGTGTGTGACGAGCCGCACCGGCCTTCCCGACTCCTCGGCGAGCGCCCGGGCGAGGACCACCCCCGGTAGCCGCGCGGGTGACTCGGCCCCGAGGCCCGCCGCGCTGGAGTCGCCGAACATGGCGAAAGTCAGCACGTCGGTCGTGGACAGCGCCACCGGGCCGGTCCCATCCGGGCGGTACACGCCATCGGCGTTGAACGGCAGGTCGCGCGGCACGCCGATGATCGTCCTCGCCTGCCGGGACTGGGTGTTGAGCAGCGTGTAGGCCACCCCGGAGAGCCCGCCGACCGATCCGGCCGTCATCGCGGCCACGCGCAAAGTCCGAAGTCCCACCATCGCTGCCTCCTCCCGGTCCCTAGAAGACGTATCGCATAACCCGGAGGTTCCTTACGCAACAGGAGACCGCAACCTCGCGGACACATGCACGCGGGCGGATAGGCTGGCGCACGTAGTTTGAGTGAGACCGTTCACGAAACGTGTGTAACCGTGTCGTGTGCCGTCACCTTGCGGTGCGGCGTTGACCTCGGGGGTCTTCCCGTGGCGGTACCCGGTGCCCGCGTGGTGCGGGTCTTACGTGGGTTTCCATCGGGCTCGTTTCGTGTCGCCCCGCAACTCGGGGAGGACATGCCACCCGCGACCTCGTCCACAAGTTGCGCGAGGTTGCGGGCTGCGTTGAGATCGCGATCCAAAGCAAAATCGCACTGGTCGCAGTGGAACGTCCGGTCGGACAGGCGCAGTTTGGCTTTCACTGCGCCACACTCCGAGCAGGTCTTCGACGACGGGTACCAGCGGTCCGCCAGATGCACCCGGCCACCGACCCAACCAGCCTTGTAGGTGATCTGCCGTCTCAGTTCACCCATCCCGACCCCGGCGATGTGCCGGGCGAGCCGTCGGTTGCGAAGTATCCCGGCCACGTTGAGGTCTTCGAGCACGATTGTGCCGTGGGTGCCGACCAGGCGGGTGGACAACTGGTGCAGCCCGTCACGCCGGGCGTTGGCCACCGCCGTGTGCAGGCGGCGGATGCGGGCCTGGGTCTTGCGCCACCGGCCCGAGGGGACCTGCCGGGTGCGCCGGTCCGGGCCGGTGCGGCGGGC
>NZ_JBOHGC010000273.1:0-1194 GCF_050699995.1 Actinokineospora sp.
CGTAGTGGCAGCACAGGTGTCCCCAGATCTCCTGGGCGACCAGGTCCGGCGACTTCGACCGGAGCACCAAGCGGGGTCCGCGCTGGTGGGTCTTGAGCTCGTCGAAGGTGAGCTCGATCTCCCACCGCTGGTGATAGGCGGCAGCAAGCTCGGTCGCGGGCACCTCGTCGGGGTCGAGCAGCGTCGTGAACAGCCGGTAGTGCTCGGGGTTGGGCCGCCCGTCGTCGATGGTGTAGTCCACGACCCGCACCGGCATCGGCTCGCTGGCGCGGTCGGTGGACTTGCGCAGGTGCGCCGGCCACGACCCGTCGGGAAGGTCGCGGACGTGCTGGGGCCGAGGGGCCGAGGCTCCGTTCTGGACTCGCCAGAGCAAGCCGGCGCCGGTAGCTGCCGCCTTGCGCCACAAGGCGAAGGAGAAGACCCCGCGGTCGGCGAGCAGCAGCATGCCGGGCTTCAAGCTGGTCAGCAGCCGTTCAGCCAGGGTCTTCTCGGAGTCGGTGTACTTCCCGGCCTCGGCGGCGAACACCGCGTGCGTCCCGCACTCCGCCAGCGCCACCACCCGGGCCTGCGGGAACGCCGACTGCTCGCCCTTGCTCACCCCCGGCCGGCCGAAGAACGCCGCGTTCCCAGGGGTGTCGGCAACGTCCAGGCACATCCCGTCGACGGCGACCAGCCGGCGCCCGGCCAGCCACGTCCCCGGCGTCGCGCCCGTGCCCAGCGGCACCGCGACCCGCTCGAACAGCGCCCGCATCGGCTCCGGCCCCAACCGCGCTCGGGCCTGGAAGATCGCCGACTTCGACGGCGGGCTGTAGCTCTGCGCCCACCCCGAGGACCAGGCCAGCCCGTCGGTCAGCGCACTGAGCACATCCTCGTACGACCCCTCCGAGTGCAACGCCATCCCGATCGCGAAATACGCCATCACCCGCGCCGGCAACGACCGGTTCCGCCGCTCGGTACGACCCGCCCCGGCGATCACCTCATCGACCAGCGCCGACGGGAACACCCGCGTCAGCACACCGACCGACACCAGGTCCGACAGGCGACGATCCGAGACCGGCTTCCTCCACCCAGCACGAGGCATAGCCCCAAACTACACCGTTGTAAGCCTAACTGAACGGTATTGCGGCTAG
The DNA here is from genome assembly GCF_050699995.1 of Actinokineospora sp. GTDB lineage: Bacteria > Actinomycetota > Actinomycetes > Mycobacteriales > Pseudonocardiaceae > Actinokineospora. The sequence continues at coordinate 1,131 of NZ_JBOHGC010000273.1, forward strand.
CCCCCGCTGTCCGGCAGGTCGGGCGCCATCATCTCGACGATCCGTTGAAGGTCGTCGATCGAGC
>NZ_JBOHGC010000274.1:0-1678 GCF_050699995.1 Actinokineospora sp.
TCACCCGCATCGCCCCGGCGCAGTCCCCGTCGCAGGCGTCGCCCAGGGGGTCCATGTCGAGGTTCGACTGGGTCGGGTTGGAGGTGCGCACGCAGCTGTCGTTCTTGTCCTGGATGCCATCGCCGTCCCGGTCGACGGTCTGGTTGCAGGCGACCCCGCGCGGGTTCTGGGTGGAGACCGGCACCTGCAGCGGATTGTAGACGTCGGGGCAGTTGTCGTTGGCGTTGCCGACGCCGTCGAAGTCGACGTCGTCGAAGTCGCAGAGATCGCCGACGCCATCGGCGTCCAGGTCGAGCTGGTCGGGGTTGGCGTTCCCGGGGCCGGGGCAGTTGTCGCAGAAGTCGCCGCGGCCGTCGCCGTCCGCGTCGGCCTGCGCCGGGTTGTACAGCTGGGGACAGTTGTCGGCGGCCGTGGCGACCAAGTCCCCGTCCAGGTTGTCGAACGTCGCCTCTCCCGCCTGGCCGTCGGCGTCGCCGTCGCACAGCGGATCGACGTAGTAGACGGTGACCGTCCTCTCGGACGAGGGGCGCACGAACAGGGTCCCGGGATTGTTGAACTGCCCGGTGACCGTGATGGTGCCCTGGAACAGGCCCGATCCCGGCGCGCTCTCGGTGAGCGGGAAGCTCTTCACCGGCACGTTGACGCTGATGACGCCGGTGGTGATGCGGGTGCTGTCGCTCTCGGACGCCGCCTGGACGGTGATGGTGCCGGCGCCCGCCCGCTTCGGGTCATGGACCGTGACGTTGATCGCCTCGTCGCACTCGTACAGGTTGGTGCGATCGACCACCAGGGTGGCGCACGGCTGGCCCGCCGCCTGCCCCGGCAGGCCGTAACGCTGGCAGGCGGGCGTGTGGGGCGGGACGAACTGGCTCTCGTCCACCGGGTGCACCTCGTCCCACTCCAGGACCGGATCGTCCATCCCGAGACCGTAGTCGTTCCGCTGGGTGCTGTTCTCGATCACGAAGAAGCCGACGCCGATCTGCCAGCGGTTGCCGGCGGTGCCCGGGGAGAAGAAGCCGACGGGCTCGAACGCGCCCGGGCCGGTCTCCAGGAAGACCAGGCCGTCCTGGTAGTTGACGAGCGACAGGTCGAGGTTGCGCGTCGGCCCGCCGGTGGTGTTCTGCACCAGGGTGCAGGTGCCGCCGCCGGGGCACGGCGGGCTGGTGGCGCTGCACGGGCTCCCGGCGGCCGAGCCCCCGGTACAGACGCCGGGGAGCGGCGCGTCGGGCACCGGGTAGGGCAGCAGGTCCGGGGCGGCGGTCGGGATGGGGCTCGAGCTGCTGGGATTGGCGCTGGTGGTGAAACCGCTGAAGCCGGTCTCGTCCCCCGACACCACGCCGCTCGCCGCGACCGAGTTGTTCGGATCGACGAGCGGGCCGAAGGTCCGCTGCTTGACGTTGTCGCGGTTCAGCGGATCGACGCCGTAGTAGTAGGTGTTGAGCCGGGCGAGGGCGTAATACAGGCCGCCGAAGCGCGGGTAGAAGACCTGGCAGAGCAGGCAGTTGCGATCGTCCGTGTCGATGTCGGTGTCGAAGTTGATCGATCCGCCGGCGTACTCGTCGTAGGTCTGGTGGTTCAGGTTGACCGCCAGCCTCTGGAACTCCACCGTGAAGGGAAAGCCGCGGGAGTCCGGGGTCTGGTGCACCTTGGCGACGATCGGCGAGTGCAGCACGTCGAA
>NZ_JBOHGC010000275.1:0-4176 GCF_050699995.1 Actinokineospora sp.
GGCCTGATGACGTCGGTGCTGATGACCCCGGACGGCAAGACCGTCGAGGCCGAGGCCGCGCACGGCACGGTGACCCGGCACTACCGCCAGCACCAGGCGGGCAAGCCGACCTCCACCAACCCGATCGCGTCGATCTACGCGTGGACCGGCGGCCTCAAGCACCGCGGCAAGCTCGACGGCACCCCCGAGGTGATCGAGTTCGCGGAGACCCTGGAGAAGGTCGTCATCGAGACCGTCGAGAGCGGCCGGATGACCAAGGACCTGGCGCTGCTGGTCGGACCCGACCAGGAGTGGCAGACCACCGAGGACTTCCTCAACACCCTCGATGAGAACCTGCAGAAGAAGATGGCGGGCTGACCACTCGTCCGGGAAGCCCCTCGCCGTTCTGGCGGGGGGCTTCTCGCTGTCCAAGGTGACGCAGTGTCGCAGGCGTTGGCTCCGTCGGGTGTTTCCCGTCGCGATCACTGGCGCGGATACCGGTGGGTACGGGACTGTTCACCCAGGGACCGTGTGGTGACAAGGAGCGTGTGACGTGCTGATGCTGTTGCCGAAGCGGACACTGCTTATCGGCGGCGCGCTGGTCGGGGTGGTCTCGATGTACTCGATGGGTGTCGAGAGCCCCAACGCGCCCGCCAGCAGCGCGGCGAAGTGCCGGGTGTCGGTCACCGCGGACGTGCTCAACGTCCGGGCCGCGCCGGACGGCCACGCGGACATCGTCGGCAAGTTCAAGCAGGGCGCGGAAACCGACGCCCTGCCGACGGTGCAGAACGGCTTCCGGATGCTCGGCCCGAACCGGTGGGCGTCGGCGCAGTTCCTGCAGCCGCTGCCCGGCCGCACCTGCTAGCCACTTAGGGTTGCGCGGTGCTCACGGTTTCCACGATCAACGTCAACGGGTTGCGCGCGGCCGCCAAGAAGGGGTTCGTCGAGTGGCTCGCGGCCACCGCGGCGGACTTCGTGTGCCTGCAGGAGGTCCGCGCCTCGGCCGACGACCTGCCCGCCGAACTCGCCGCCCCGCCCGGCTGGCACACCGTGCACGCCGACTCGCGCGTCCTCAAGGGCCGCAACGGTGTCGCGGTGTACTCGCGGCAGGAGCCCACGGCCGCCCGTGTGGGTTTCGGCGTCTCCGAGTTCGACGCGAGCGGCCGGTACGTGGAGGCGTGGTTCCCCGGCGTCGTCGTCGGCAGCGTCTACCTCCCCAGCGGTGAGGTGGGGACGCTGCGGCAGGACCAGAAGGAGCGCTTCATGGCCGCGTTCCTGCCGTACCTGGTCGAACTGCGCGAGAAGGCGGCTGCGAGCGGCTGCGAGGTCGTCATCTGCGGCGACTGGAACATCGCCCACCAGGAGATCGACCTCAAGGCGTGGAAGGCCAACCGCAAGAACGCCGGTTTCACGCCCGCCGAGCGTGACTGGATGGGCCGCGTCTTCGACGAAGCCGGATACCGGGACGTGCACCGGCTGCTGCACCCCGAGGGGCCAGGGCCGTACACGTGGTGGTCCTACCGCGGGAAGGCCTATGACAACGACTCCGGCTGGCGCATCGACTACCAGGTGGCCACCCCCGGTCTCAGCGCCCGCGCCCACACCGCCGTGGTGGAGCGGGCCGCGACCTACGCGGAACGCTGGTCGGACCACGCCCCGGTGACGATCACCTACGACTGGCCCGGCGCGGCTCAGTGGCGGAGCATGACGGCGGCCATCGCGGGCAGCATGATCACGTGCCCGATCATCATGACCGTGCCGCCCGACATCCAGCCCGCCCAGTAGAACGGGTACAGCACGGCGAATGGCGCGTACATCGCCGCAGGGTCGCGGGGACCATCGACTCGATCATCGGGGCCGTCGCGCTACCGGCAGGTGCACCGGGCCGCGGGCTGATCAAGGCGTGACACCCGGCCCGACCAGACCGTCTCGGCGGCCAACCCGCCGACGAGCGCGAGTCCGGCGCACGCGACCCCCGGCAGGCCGGTGAACGGAAGCGCGACCGACAGTGCGACGAGCACCGCCACGTGCGCCCCGATGGGCACCAGCAGCCGAGGCGCGTCGTGGTGGGCGACGACCATCCCCCGGTAGTAGGACCTGACGACCCACAGCACGGGCGCGGGCAGCAGCACGAAGATCCAGAGCAGCCCCAGCTCCGCGGGCGCCGACGGGACGCCGACGAATCCCTCGACGTACCAGGCGGCGAGCGGGGTGCAGACCACGACCGCGAACGCGGCGGTGAAGCCGACCCCGACCTGCCACGCCAGCCTTCTGGTCGCCGCGGGCCGGTCGGTGTGCCGGGCCCCGACCACCGATTCCAGGTCTGCGGTCGGGGTTGTGAACAGGGCAAGGAGCCCGTAGACGGTCGGCCACACGGTGAGCGACGCCGCGGCCTGCACGGCGTGGCCGACGGCGAGAATCGTGATCACCTGCGGGGCCATGTTGAGCAGCCGTGCTCCGCTCAGCGGCAGGTGCGCGCGCAGCAGCCGCCGCGTCGACACCGGCTCGGCGGACAGCGGCCCACCCATCCACAGTCTGCTCAGCACGGCTGTCTCGGCGAACGCGCCGACGGTCAGGGCGAAGCACCCGGCGCCCGCGCCCCAGGTCGGCAGCAGTTCGGTGGCCAGCACGGCCGCCAGCGCGGACGCGACCAGGCGTGAGACCGTGGCCACGGTGATCCCGCCGGTGCGGTCCGCGCTGATCAGCAGGCCATGCAGGTACCGGCGCAGCGCGACCGCCGGCGACGCGGGAGCCAACGCCAAGAGCCCGTTCCGCACACCGTCGGCCACCTGCTCGCTGGTCCCGAACAGCACGGCGGGCAGGGGTGTCACCGCCAGCGCCGCGCAGACGAGCGCCGCCCCCAAGCCCAGCAGCACCGTGTACCGCCGCACCGAGACGCTGCGGGGCATGCCCACCACCAGCGGCGCCAACGCCAGCGCGGGCGAGTTGACCACCACGATGACCGCGATGCAGATCCCGAAGGCCGCCAGCGCCGCCGCGCCGTCCGGGGCCCGGGCGACGAACGCCGAGACCAGCGGGATCTCCACGACGAGCATCGACGAGCCCAGCGCGGTCGGCAGCCAGGTGCGCAACAGCGGCGACGACGACGTGGTCATCTCACGCGGCCCGCGTGCACGGGCAGTCGGGCCGAGCTTCGTAGTCGGTGAAGGTGAAGGTCAGCCGGTCGGTGTCGACGTAGAGGCTGCGCCCGGCGGTCGGTGACTCCTTCGCGCCGGACAGCACGCCGACGACCTCGTTGACGGCGATGCCCGCGAGCATCGCCACCGTGGATCCGGTCAGGCAGGCCGTTTCCTCGTGGCGCAGGATGTCCATGCCGTAGATGCCGACGCACTCCCAGCACGGCGTCACCCCTGGAATCATCATCGGGCCGACCCGCGCGCCCTTGTCGGTGGCGCCGATGGACGTCATCGGCACGCCCGTCGCGAGACTCGCCTCGCTGGACCAGCGCGCGGCGTGCTCGCGCGGCCGGTCGAAGGCGTGCAGGAAGAAGTCCGCGCCGTCGATGATCTCCGCGAGGTCGTCGGCCGAGCCGATCGTGCGGTCGTGGGTGACGAACTCGGTGTTCGAGTTCTGCCGGTAGAGGTGCCTGCGCAGCGCTTCCAGCTTGTGCGAGCCGACATCCTCCTGGTCGAGGGTGGCGTGCGTGGGCAGGTTGTCCAGGGCGAAGGTGTCGAAGTCGACCGCCTCCAGCCGCCCGATGCCCGCGGCGTTGAGCAGCCGCAGCAGCGTGGTGCCGCCCGCCCCGGTCCCGACCACGACCACCCGGGCCGCGCCCAGCCTGCGCTGGCCTTCGAAGCCGTCCCAGCCGTCGCGGTCGAACAGCCGCAGGTAGTTGATCTGCCTGCTCCACCGACTGGTCACCGCAACGTCGAGCGTCGGCGGAACGGCGGCGTCCTCGAGGACACCCGCGGCGTCGAGTGCGCGCAGCCACTCGTCGGCTTCCGGCTCGCGCAGGCGCAGCTCATCGCCGGTCACGGTGCCGTCGAGGCCGAGGATGAACTTCTCGGCCGCCGGGGTCGGGTCGCTCACCCGGACCTTGTCCGGGCCTACCCCGATGAACAGGTGTGGCTCGCCCTCCCGGCGGTACACGCGCAGGAAAGGCTTGAGCCTGGGCAACTTCGTCAACGTCGGGTCCTTCCGCTGATGGGCGGTGGGGCCCGGCGCCCGGGCCCCACC
>NZ_JBOHGC010000276.1:0-7152 GCF_050699995.1 Actinokineospora sp.
CTCCCGGACAACGGGCGGTTGTGAAGAACGCCGATGCTTCCCCCATCTCCGGCAATGATCGCCACCATCGCCCCGTGTCACACAAAGATCAACCAACCGTGTCACCGCGAAAAGTGCGAAACCTCAGACGAACGGGTGCATCCGACAACGATAGGGACATGAACTATCCGTGAACAACCGTGTACGCATCGGTTAAGCCGGATGGCCCAAAGTGACGGCCATCAGACGCCCGCCCGGCATTGGCCGGCGATTCACTCGGCGTTGTCCGGCCCGTAGATCACCGCTGTCACGCTCTTCGCCGATCAACCTTTCGCGCTCAGCGTTCACGTCCGACGAATTGTCCAGAATCCTGGCTTCTGACGGAGGAATCATGCGAATCAGGCGATCGGTCGCCGCGTTCATGCTGCTGGCGGCGAGCGCCCTGGGGGCACTTGTCATCGCGGGCACGGCCAACGCGGACGACCCCGAGATGACGCACAACCAGGTGGAAATGACCCACAACGGCACGGACATGACGCACAACTAGTCGGTCTCGAACGAAAGGGCGCCCCTGTGCCCGGGGGCGCCTTTTCCGTTTGTCTCAGTCCTCTTGGCTGTCTCAGTCCTCTTGGTCCGCGACGAGCTTTCCGCCCTCCAGGAACGTCTTCAGCGCCGAGAGGATCATGATCCAGCCGCCGCTGGTGCCCTCGAGCATCTTGCTCTCCGGGGTGTCGAAGCCGTCGTGGGTGATGGTGAGCTTCATGCCCATCATCGGGATCTCGGCGGGCTCGATGTCGAAGGAGACCTTCGAGCGCTCCTTGACGGCCTCCTCGAACTCCTCATCCGAGTCGAACAGGTCGCGGTGCATCGGCTGCAGCCTGTGCCAGGTGTAGGCCAGGCGCTTGCCCGGGACCGCTTCGAGCACCTGCTGGTCCATGTCCTCGTACTCGTCGTCCGGCATGGACTTCCACAGGACCGGCGAGCCGACCTTCCAGTCCGACTTCGGTCCGGTGCCGCCCATGTAGATCTTGATGAACTCGGGGTCGGTGAGCGCGCGGTACAGCTTCTCCGCGGTGGTCTGGATGTAGGTGACGTAGACGAACTCGGGCTTGCTCATCGGAGGTCCTTCCAGGACGTGCTTGAGGTGCGACAGCGCGGCCATCCGGTCGCGCTCGTACTTCCCGATCCACCGGTCGGCGATGTCGTGGATGGGCACGGGATTCAGGTAGTGCAGCTTTTCGCGGCCGTGTTTGACGGTGCTGACGAGCGAGGCGGCCTCGAGCACCGCGAGGTGCTTGCTGACCGCCTGCCTGGTCATCCCCAGGCCCTCGCTGAGCTCGCGCAGGCTCAGCCCGTTGTCGGCGTTGAGCCGGTCGAGCAGCAGCCTGCGGTTCGCGTCGGCGAGAGCCTTGAACACCGCGTCCATGACCGCCCCCTTCGTGGACGACAGAGCCATGATAGGCAACCAAATGGTTGCCTGTCTACTTGTCGGGGACGCTCAGGAGTCGGCCCGCCGTGGCAGCCCGTGGGGCGAAGCCCGCGCTGGTCAGGTGGTCGACGAGGGCACCGCGCATGGCGATACGGTGTCGAACGGATCGAACTCGCCTGCGTCGAGGTCGCCGAGCGCGGCGGTGACGAAGCGCGCCGTCCCGGCCGCGACCGACTCGAGATTGCGGGTGGTCGCGACCGTGATCGCCGTGGCGGACCGGTCGACGCCGACGTAGCGCCCGGTGTCCAGCCGCTGCGGCGGTCTGGTGCGCACGGCGACTCCCTCAGCGGGGAACTGGCGGGTCCTCCTGAACGACCACTCGGGTATAGCAGTCCCGCGTGACACCGGCAGGTCGCGCTTGACGATCACCCGCGCTTCTCGGAAGGCTCCACGCATGGCACACCGCACCAGCCGCGTCGTCGGCGTCCTGTTCAGCGTCATCGCCGCGACCCTGGTGGCCACCGCGACCCCCGCGCTGGCGCACAACTCGCTCAAGTCCAGCGATCCGAAGGCCGACTCGGTGCTCGACGTGGCGCCCGCGGCGGTCACGCTCACCTTCACCGAGGAGCTCACGCCCGGGCAGGCGACGCTCACCGTCACGGGGCCGGATGGGGCGTCGGCATCCGGTGACGCGGCGGTGGCGGGTGTGACGGTGAGCGTGCCGTTCAAGCCGAGCGTTCCCGGCGCCTACAAGGTCGCGTACCGGGTCACCGGGCACGACGGCGACGCGATCTCGAACAGCCTCACCTTCACCCTCAGTGCCGCCGCCGTCCCCACCACGACCACGGTGGCGCCGCCCACGACCACCGCGGCGTCGACGTCGACGGCCACGGCCGTGCGGCCCGAGTCCGACGTGATCGACTCGGACACGCAGTGGTGGCCCGCCGCCGCGGGCGCCCTGGCTCTGGTCGCGATCGGAGTGCTCCTGGTGGTCCGACGCAAGCGCGCCGCGTAGCGCACGATGCGCGATGCGCCGGGCCGCGGTGATCGGGCAGGGTGAACGGCGTGGAGCCCTCCATCTCGCGCAGCACGCCCGTCGCCGCCGGCGCGGAAGACGTGTGGTCCCTGGTCAGCGATCTGCCCCGGATGGGGGAGTTCAGCCCCGAGAACATCGGCGGGTACTGGGTCGACTGCCCCGGCCCCGCGGTGGGCGCCAAGTTCCGCGGCACCAACCGCAATGGCGCCAAGCAGTGGTCGACGCAGGCCACGGTCGTCGAGTGCGTGCCCGGCAGGCTGCTGACCTTCGACGTGCGCACCTCGTTCGGCGTGCGGGTCTCCCGCTGGTCCTACGTGATCGAGCCGACCGACACCGGCTGCGTGCTGACCGAGAACTGGTACCGGGTGGGCAACTGGTTCATCCGGGGATTCCTCGGGCCCAAGGTCACCGGGCGACAGGACCGGCCCGGCTTCAACGTCGAGTCCATCGAGCGCACCCTCGCCGCCGTAAAGGCGCACGCGGAGCGCTGATCACGCCCGCGGGAGGTACTCGGGGCTGCGGCCGCCGCCGAGGCGGTATCCACAGTGGACCAACACGAGCTCGCAGAACATGGAGTTGGCCCAGGAGAACCACTCGCGGGTGAACTTCGTCGGATCGTCGACGTGGAAGCTCTCGTGCATCATCCCAGTGCCACCCGTGGTGTCGAGTAGCAGCGTGATGATGTCAGCCTGTTCCTCGGCGGTCGTGGCAGTCAAACCCCGCACTGCCAACGCGATCGGCCACACGTGGTGGCGCGGCGTGTGCGGGCTGCCGATGCCTTTCGCCGCAATGCCTTGGAAGTAGTACTGGTTGCGCGGGCTGAGCAAGAACTTCCGCGTCGCCTGGTAGACCTCGTCGTCCACGTCGACACAGCCCAGGTACGGCAGTGACAGCAGGCTCGGCACGTTGGCGTCGTCGAGCAGCGCGCTGCCGCCGAAACCGTCGACCTCGTAGGCGAAGATCTCGGTGCCGCCCGGACCCTCGACCGTGGCGTGATCGGCCAGCCCGTCGCTCATCTCCCGGTGCAGGCGGTCGGCGTCGGCGGCGAGGTTGTCGTCGTGCAGCAGCTCACGGGCGATCTCGGCGAGTTGGCGCATCGCCTGCGCCGCGTAGAAGTTGCCGGGCACGTTGAACCCGGCCTCGCAGGCGTCGTCGCTGGGCCGGAACGCGCTCCACACCATGCCGGTGGGCCGGGTCAGTCGGCCCTTCCCATGCCGGTTGAGCGTGTTGCGGCCGGTCGCGAACCGCCCGCCGCGGCGGAACGTGTAGCTCGACCGGTGTTCGTGGTCCTGTTCGGTGGTGAACGTCTGCACGATCCGGGCGGCGGCGACCCGGAACGTCGCCTCACACCAGTCGGTGCTGCCCGCGGACTTCCACAGCGTGTACGCGAAGTCGATGCCGTAGGTCAGCGAGTCGATCTCCCACTTGCGCTCCCAGACGATGGGGTCCATCGGGGTGCGGTCGGAGTGGTGGCCCTGGCCGTTGGGTTCGAGGTTGAACGCGTTGGCGTACGGGTCGATCGAGATGTAGCACCAGTGCCGCAGCAGCAGTCCGTTGAGCAGAGCGAGCAACTCGGGGGCGTCGTCGAGCAGGTAGAGCAGCGGTTTGAGCTGTGCGGCGGAGTCGCGCAGCCACATCGCCGGGATGTCGCCGGTGATGACGAACGTGGTCCCGTCGGGCTGCTCGGACACCGTCGTCTCGGCGGTGTTGCGGAGGAACCTCGTGACGGCGTCGGCGATCTCCACCCGGCCCGTGACCTCGGTGATCCGGGCGGAGACCTTGCCGAGCAGTTCAGCCCTCAGCTGCGCCACGGCGGCCTCCCGGTGATCGGATCCATCATCCGATCTTGCCACCGAACCGGCCGCGGCCACCCGATGATCAAGACTTGGCGGTCTCCCACAGACCCATGACGTTGCCTTCGGGGTCGGTGAAGTACGCCGCGAAACCCATCTCGCCGACCGGCTGCTTGTCGACCACGGTCGTGCCGCCCAGCTCGCCGATCTTCTTCAGGGCGTCCTCGATGCTCTCGACGTCGATGACGATCACCGGCGACCTGAACGATCGCTCGGCGTCGCGCTGGGCCATGCCTCCATTGATGTATCCCGATTCGGTCGGGCCCTGGTCGGAGGTGGGGCCCGAGGAGACGATTGTGTAGTCCATCCCCGGGAACTCCTCGACCTTCCAGCCGAAGGCTTCCTGGTAGAACGTCTTGGCCCGGTCCTGGTCGTCGAACGGGACCTCGAAATGCACCACGCGGCCGCTCATGTCCGTCCCTCCTCAAGAAGTTTCGTACCGTTCGACGGTAGTAGGGGACGCGACAGGGGGCGAGCCGAGCGGCCCGCCCCCTGTCGCCGGTCAGTGGGTCAGGAAGTCGCCCACTTGCTCTGGCACGCCTTCAGGTCGGCTTTGACCTGCTGGCCGCGGTCCACGATCACCGGCACGGTCTCCAGGACCTTGCCGTTCTTCTCGCAGGTCAGCGTCCAGTTCTCGATCAGGCCGCCCACCGTGTGCTCCTCGCCGTCGAACAGCGACGCGGTCATCGTCCAGCTGGGGGTGATCGAGGCGTAGTTGAGGACGCGCAGAACGTAGGTCCCCTGGACCGGGTTGGTCAGCAGCACGCGCTCCTTGACGCCGACCGAGCCCGCGGACTGGCCGACCTGGGTCAGGGCCCCGTCCGCGCCGACGAGGAAGACGGTCAGGTCGAGGTCGTCCGGGGTGGGCCAGTCGAGCTTGACCTCCAAGGCGTCGGCGGCGCGGTCGACCGCGAACGTCTTGTCGGTCTGCATGAGCGGCAGCGTCGTGCCGGTGAAGACCTCCTGCTTCAGCGGCGTCGAGTTGAGCAGGCGGTACTGCCTGGCCTGCACGACCGGGCGGGTCGACGGGTTGACGTGCCAGGTGTAGCGGCCGTCCGGGCCCACCACCATCGACGTGTTCAACCGGTCCGGGATGTGACCCGACCAGGTCGGGGTCGCGAACTCCTTGCGCAGGCGCAGCGTGGCGCCCGCGGGGGCCTTACCGGCGATGACGGAGTGGGTCGCGGTGTCGACCGTGTTGGTGAGCGCGACCAGGTAGGCCTCACGGTTGCCCTTGCCCGCGTACGCGCCCGCGCCCAGGTACTCGTCGATGACCTTCGGGAACGGCGGGTGGAACTCGTCCGGCCCGATCTCGAAGGTGTACCCGAAGCCGCCGGTGGCGTTGTAGGACCAGTCCTCCGTGGTGCCCGTGGTGTCGTAGAGCTCCCAGCCGTGCTGGTTCTTGTACCCGTTCTGCGCGGACATGTTCGCGCCGAGCGCCTTGAGCGCCGCCTCGTCGGGCGCGTCGCCGACCGGCAGGCCGCCGGGTCCGATGGTGTCGGGGTGCACGCCGTTGGGTCGCAGGACCAGGTTGGAGAACGTGTGGTTGGTGATCAGGGTCGTCACGTGGCGGCCGCTGACCAGCTCGCGGATGTTCTGCGTCTCCGGCTCGCTGAACGGGCCCGCGCCCCGGTAGGTCGGGTCGGCGAACAGGTCCGACGCGCCCGGGCCGCCCCAGAAGCCGCCATAGTTGCGGTTGGGGTCGACGCCGATGCCGAAGCCGCCCGGGCTGGTGGCGCCCGCGAGCGCGCAGGTGCCGTCGGGCGTGTCGACGCCGTCGATCACGCGGCAGTTCTTGCGCTTGTACGCGTTGCCCGGGGTGCCGAGGATGGTGGCGGTGCCGCCGTTGTCGGTCTCGCGCAGGTCGATGAGGGCGCCGTCGGTGCGGGAGCGGTCGAACCCGTCGACGTTGACCACGGGAACGACGAGCACCCGTGCCTTGTCCAGCAGGGCGGTGATACGGGAGTCCTGGCCATAGTTCTTCACCAGGTCGTAGGCGAACTCGATCGTGTGCTCGCCCGAGGGCCACTCGCGGGCGTGGTGCACGCCCATGATCGCGAAGACCGGCCTGCCGTCCTCGGCGGCGCGCACGTCGCGGCCGATCTCGATGCCCCGCACGGTGTTCCCGTCGAGGGACTTGTGCGGCAGGTCGAAGGACTTGACGAGGTCCGGCCGCATTGTGACCAGGGCGGCCATGTCGCTGCTGTACTCGGCGAGCGTGCGGTAGGTGTCGCGGCCGCTGGGCAGCGGGGACACGGCGGTGACGTCGGCGTAGGCCTGGTTCGCCGCGTTGACCTGGGCCTCTCGGGCGACCATGTCGGGGATGCGCACCTGCCAGGTCAGCCCGGCCCGCCGCAGGGCGTCGGCGTCGGCGACGGTGTGCAGCACGACCTCGACGTAGTTGTGGCCCGCGTGCTCGGTCAGGTCGAGCCCGAGTCGGGTGAGGAGCGTCTTGTGGGCGCGGGTCGGGGTGTCGACGGTGACCAGCTGGACGGGGAACGCGGTGTTGTCGGCCCCGGCGGGCGCGACGGTGAACGCGACGGCGGCCGCGGCGACCGCGAGCACCGACATCCGCTGGAATCTGGACGAGCGACGGATCACAGGGGAGCTCCTCCGCAACACGGGTCAGGTGACGCCGCGGACCCTCGAGCGCGGCACGGACCTGCGTGGTTCGCCGCCCGTGTGTCATTCAACGACGCCGGTGCTGTTGCGTTACGGCCATCCGGCCCAGGACAGTCGGCGGCCCGACCATTCGGGAAACGCACCGCCCGGCCCTCGGGTCCTGCGGGCGGAGGGCCGGGCAGCGCGCGATAGCGCCTGTCTCGAAGTGCGGGCACACACCCGCACTTCGAGAC
>NZ_JBOHGC010000277.1:0-3446 GCF_050699995.1 Actinokineospora sp.
CCCGTTGACGAGCCGTTCGCTCCCGTCCATGCTGGGGCCCATGCCGGAAGGGTTCCGCCACCTCTTCACGCCGCTGCAGGTGGGCGGGCTCGCCCTGAAGAACCGCATCTTCTCGACCGGGCACGCCGAGGCGATGGCGGAGGACGGCAAGCCCGGCCCCCGTCTCCGCGCCTACCACGAAGCCAAGGCCCGCGGCGGGGTGGCCCTCACGATCATCGGCGGCTCGACGAGCGTCCATCCCTCCTCGCCGGCCAGCGCCTGGAACATGATCGCCAACCACAACGATGCTGTCATACCCGGATATCGAAGCCTGGCCGAGGCCGTGCACCGCCACGGCTGCCGGGTCATGAGCCAGCTCACCCACATGGGGCGGCGGTCGCAGTCCGACGTCGAGAGCTGGCACGTGCTGCTGGCGCCCTCGCAGATTCCCGAGAAGGTGCACCGGGAGGTGCCTCACGAGATCGAGCCCGAGCAGATCGCGATGCTGGTGCGGGCCTTCGGGGACGCGACGCGGCGTTGCCGCGAGGGCGACCTCGACGGCGTGGAGCTCTCCTTCGCCCACAACCACCTGGTGGACCAGTTCTGGTCGCCGCTCTTCAACCGGCGGACGGACGAGTACGGGGGCAGCCTCGAGAACCGGATGCGCTTCGGCTTCGAGGTGCTCCGCGAGATCCGGCGCCAGGTCGGGCGCGACTGGGTGGTGGGCGCCCGCATCTCGGGTGACGAGATGACCGCCGGCGGTCTCACCGCCGCTGACATGGCGGAGATCGCCCGCCGGCTGGCCGCCTCCGGCCTCGTGGACTTCCTGTCGATCATCGGCGGCGCGGCGCACACGCTGCCGCTGCAGGCCGCCGCCGTGCCGAACATGGCCTACCCGCACGGCGTGTTCATCCCGCTCGCGGCCGCCATCAAGGCGGCGGTGCCCGGCATGCCGATCTTCCACGCCGGCCGCATCGTCGATCCGGTTCACGCGGACCAGATCCTCGGCGATGGGTCCATCGACCTGGTCGGCATGACCCGCGCGCTCATCGCCGACCCCGACCTGCCCCGCAAGGCCATCGAGGGGCGGCTCGACGACGTGCGCCTCTGCGTCGGGGCGAACGAGGGCTGCATCGACCGCATCTATCAGGGCAAGCCGGTCACCTGTATCCAGAACCCGGGCACTGGTCGGGAGACGGAGCTGGCCGAGCTGGCTCCGGCGGCTCAGGCGCGGCGTGTGGTGGTGGTCGGCGCCGGCCCCGCCGGCCTCGAGGCGGCCCGCGTGGCCGCGCTACGGGGCCATCGCGTGGTCCTCCTCGAGCGCGAGGCCGAGGTTGGCGGGCAGGTGCTGATTGCCGCCCGTGCACCCGCACGCGCGGAGTACGCCGGCATCCTCCGCTTCCTGGCCCATCAGGTGGACAAGCTGGCGGTCGACTGCCGGCTGCGGGTCGAGGCCAGCGTGGACACGGTGCTGGCTGAGTCACCCGACGTCGTGATCATCGCCACCGGATCGTCTCCCCACGTGCCCGACCTCCGCGGGCTCGACGGCAAACACGTGGTGACCGACCGGGACGTCCTCCTCGATCGCGTCGAGGTGGGCGAGCGGGTCGTCGTCGTGGACGACGTGCACACCCAGCAGGGCCTGTCCACCGCCGAGCATCTCCTCGACCGCGGCCGCCGCGTCGAGGTGATCTCGCGGCTGTTCTACGCCGGGCAGGATGTGGGGGTGACCTCGATCGCCCCGCTCTACACGCGGCTCTTCGCCAAGGGTGTGACGTTCACCCCGCACACCGACCTGGTGGCGGTGGAAGGCTCCACGGTCGTGGTGGCCAACGTCTACACGCGGGCGGAGCGCCGCATCGAGGGCGTCGACACCGTGGTGCTGTCGATGGGCAGCCGCTCCACCGACGCCCTCTATCGGGCCCTGAAGGGAAAGGTGCCCGCGCTCCACGCGGTGGGCGACTGCGTGGCCCCGCGCGGCATCCATCAGGCCATCCTCGAGGGGACTCGCGTGGCCCGGGCCTCGTGAGGTGGACCCGGTGCCCACATCGCACTTTTTTGCACACGCTCGGTCTCCTCAAGCTGAGGGGCGGCTTGGGACTTTTGGGTAATGTGTTACTCAGCGTACGGGCGTCCTGGGTTCGAGGATGATGAGCCGAAGGCAAATGATACGAGGTGTTGAAGCAGAGGGTATCGGCATGGTGCGAAGCTTGCTGCCTCGTGGAAGGATGCATGCCGCAAGACAATGCAAATCCGAACTTGGAGGAGCAGCCGTGAAGACGACGACTAGACGGCTTACCGCGGCGGCCGCGGTCGTCGCCGCGCTGTTGTGGACAGGCCTGGGCACCGCTCCGGCTTCGGCGGACAGCATCGGCTTCGACATCACTATCCCGAATCTCGCCCTCAGCCCATTTCCGAGCCCGTACGCGCATGTCGACGTCGACCGAACCAGCGCCACCACCGCGACCATCACGTTCACCGGGTTTGCAACCGGTGGCTTCACCTATTTCTTTGGTGCGGTCAACGCCGTCGACGTCAACGTGAACGCGGCCACGTTCACGGTCGGAGCTCCGAGCGTTGCCACTCTCGACCCTCCTGACTCTGGCAACGTGTCCGCCTTCGGTACCTTCAACGTGACCCTGGACAACTCCGACGGATTCAACGACAGGTTCTCCACGGTCAACTTTGGGCTGACCAACACCAGCGGGGCGTGGGCGTCGGCTTCGGATGTGCTTCACGCCAACAGCGACGGCTTTCGGGCCGCGGCGCACATCTTCGTGACGGCCGTGACCTGCGAGGAGGCCTGCGTGACCGGGTTTGCCGGCGACGGCGGGCTGAATCCCGTTCCCGAGCCGGCCACGCTCCTCCTCGTCGCGAGCTCGCTGCTCGGGCTGGGCTTCACCGGCCGGAAGAGGCTGTTCCGCGCCCGACCGGAGTCCGACACTCGCTAACGGAGTGCCCAGGCGTCCCCCCTGTGCTATTAGGGGGGACGATGGTCCACTCTCTCGCGTCCTCCGACCTTCCTGCGTCGCCCTGGACGGTCGCGGCCGAGCCCTTTCCCGACACACGGCCTCTCGAGGGGGACCGCCGCGCCGACGTGGTGGTGGTCGGCGCCGGCTACACGGGCCTGTCGGCGGCGCTGCACCTCGCGGAGCGCGGCGCGGAGGTCGTGGTGCTCGACGCGGCGGAGCCCGGCTGGGGCGCCTCGGGACGGAACGGCGGCCAGATCATCCCCGGTCTCAAGCACGATCCGGACGAGCTGGAGCGCCGGTTCGGCGAGGAGACGGGCCGCCGGATGTGGCAGACTGCGGGCAGCGCCGCCGATTTCGTCTTCGAGCTCATCGCCCGACACAAGATCTCGTGCCACGCCGAGCGGTGCGGGTGGATCGCCGCGGCCCCCCACGCGGCCGCGCTCGAGAGCTTGCGGTCGCGGACGGAGCAGTGGCAGCGGCGCGGCGCCCCGGTCG
>NZ_JBOHGC010000278.1:0-2746 GCF_050699995.1 Actinokineospora sp.
CGGTGCGCCCACGGTCGAGGCGGCGGCGCTGGCCGCGCTGAACGACGCGCTGTCCGGTCCCGATCACGTGCGGGCCCGACTGGACGGCGCCGACCGGATCGTCGACATCGCCGACCAGGCCGCCGACACGGCGCTCGCGCTGCTCGGGCTGCGGCTGCGCCTGGTCGCCCGGCTCGAGTCCGGGGACATCGCGGGCGTCGACCACGACATCGCGGAGTACGACCTGCGCGCGAAACGGCTGCGGGTGCCGCTCTACACCTGGCCGGTCCCCCTCTGGCAGGGCATGCGGGCCGCCATGGACGGCGACAGCGAACGGGTCGCCTGCTGCGCGGACGAGGTCGACCGGCTGGGCCGCGAGGCGGGCAGCACCAACGCCGCGATGATGGCGTGGGCACTGCGCCTGCGGCAGGCGAAGACCGACGGCTCGCCGATCGCGTTCGCCTCGCTGCTCGAGGAAGTCGCGCGATGGGGCCTGGAGCCCTCCCAGTGGGACTGCTGCCTCGCCTCGATCTACGCCTACTCCGGTGTGCTGGACCGGGCCCGGTTCCACTTGGACCGGATGTCGGCCGCGGGCCTGGACAGCATCCCGAAGGACTCCGAGTGGGTCGAGCTGATGTGGCAGCTCGCCGAGGCGGTGCTGGTGCTCGCCGACCGGCAGGTGGCCGAGGCACTGCGCGAGCGGCTGGCGCCCTACGTCGACCTGTGGGCCGTCGACGGCGTCGGTAGCGCCTGCTTCGGGCCGGTCTCGGACATGGTGGCCAGGCTGGACGCCTTCCTCGCGGGCACCGATGCCGCCCCGCGGCTGCTGGAGCTTTCCGAGGTCGCCGAGCTTCGCCGAGACGGGCGGGTGTGGCACCTCGCGTTCCGGGGTCGGCAGGCCACGGTGCAGCACTCCAAGGGCATGGCCGACCTGGCCACCCTCGTGACGCGACCGGGTCAGGAGGTGCACGTGCTCGACCTGGTCGAGGCGGGCGGCGGGCCCGCGCGCGGCGAAGCGGGGGCCGACAGCGGCCCGGTGCTCGACCGGCAGGCGCGGAACGCGTACCAGGCGCGGCTGCGCGAACTGGAGGAGGACCTCGCCGCCGCGGTGTCGGACGCGGACCTCGGCCGGGTGTCGGCGTTCACCGCGGAGCGTGACTTCCTGCTCGACGAGCTGGCCGGGGCACTGGGGCTCTCGGGCCGCGACCGGCTCCTGGGCGACCCGGCCGAGCGGGCCCGCAAGGCGGTCACGATGCGGATCGCCACCGCGCAGAAGGCGATCGCCGAGACGCATCCCGAGCTGGCCCGGCACCTGCGGCTCTCGGTGTCCACCGGCCGGTTCTGCTGCTACCGCCCGGAGCGGCCCGTCGCCTGGCGGACGCGGGCTGACGATGCCACGGCGGATGTGGCGCCCCAGGTGTGACAGGACGAGAACGTCCCCCGACACCTGGAGACTCTGATGACCGACACGATCACGCAGGCATCGGCTGAGACCGTCGAGGAACTCGCGGGCAGGCTGTTCATGGAGGGCGTCGCGTCCTTCCACCTGAGCACGGTCTACCTGGGCGTCAAGCTCGGGCTGTTCAGGACCATCGCGGAGCGGGGCCCGCTCACCGCGGCCGAACTGGCTACCGCGACGGACCTGGACCCGTGGTACGTCAAGGAATGGCTGCAGGCCGAGACGACGGCCGGGCTCATCCTCACCGACCGCGACAATCTGGCTGAGGCGCGCTTCACCGCCGCGCCCGGCGTCTACGAGACGCTGGTGCACGAGACGAATCCGGCGTACGTCGGCGGACTGCCGCTCGCGCTCGGCGCGGTGGGCGGGGTGTACCCGAACCTGCTCGACGCGTTCCGCACCGGCGCGGGCGTGCCCTACCCGGCCTACGGCGAGGACGCGGTCGAGGCGCAGGCGGCGCTCAACCGCCCGGCGTTCACGAATCAACTGGTCACCGAATGGCTGCCCGCGATCCCCGACGTCCACGCACGACTCGCCGACACCACCAGGCCCGCCCGCGTCGCCGACATCGGCTGCGGCCTCGGCTGGGCCGCCATCGAACTCGCCAAGGCCTACCCCCACCTGCACGTCGACGGGTACGACTCCGACGAGGAATCCATCACCCGGGCGCGGCACAACGCGGCCGACAGCGACGTGGCCGACCGGATCGGCTTCCAGGTCGTCGACGCCGCCGCGGGCGGCTACGGCGACCGCAAGTACGACGTCGTGTTCTTCTTCGAGTGCCTGCACGACATGGCCCACCCGGCCGACGCCCTCGCCGCCGCCCGGCGCTCCCTCGCCGAGGGCGGAACGGTGATCGTGATGGACGAACGGGTCGCGGAGTCACTCACCCCGGGCGACCCGGTCGAGACCTTCTTCGCCACCGCGAGCGTGCTGTGGTGCCTGCCGCAGGGTCGGGTGGACCCGACATCGGAGGCCCCCGGGACGGTCATGCGGCCCGCGGACTTCGAAGCGATCGCCCGGCGCGCGGGCTTCGCGGGCGTCGAGGTGCTGCCGATCGAGCACCCGTTCTGGCGGTTCTACCGGCTGATCTGAGGCTCACTGGTGGACGTTAGGGGCAGACCGGCGTAACGCACCGGCGCGCCTGCCGCGACAAGCAGGCATGGCCACCATCCAGGTGCCGACGTTCTGCCCGATGTGCGTCTCGCGCTGCGGGGCGACGGCGACGGTCACCGATGGGGAGTTCGTGGCGCTCGGGCCCGATCCGTCGCATCCGACCGGCCAGGCCATCTGCGCCAAGGGGCGGGC
>NZ_JBOHGC010000279.1:0-2108 GCF_050699995.1 Actinokineospora sp.
TCCACCGTCTTCGCACTCGGCGCCGTCAGCCTTGTCACCGACATCTCCTCCGAGATGGTCACGGCGTTCCTGCCGATGTACCTCGTGTACGGGCTCGGCGTCGGCTACCTGCAGCTGGGGTTGGTCGACGGGCTCTACACCGGGGCGACCGCGCTGCTGCGGCTGGTCGGCGGCCACGCGGCGGACCGCACCGGCAAGCCCAAGGCGGTCGCCGCGTTCGGCTATGGGCTTTCGGCGGTGACCAAACTCGGCTTCCCCGCGGCGGGCGGCTCACTGGGCGCCATCGGCGGACTGCTCGCGCTCGACCGTGCGGGCAAAGGGATCCGGTCCGGTCCGCGCGACGCGATCATCGCGCTGAGCGCACCGCCGGACGTGCTCGGCCGGGCTTTCGGCGTGCACCGGATGCTGGACACGATCGGCGCGCTGCTCGGCCCGGTCGTGGCGTTCGTGCTGATCGCGGTCACCGCCCAGGCCTACGACGCGGTGTTCGTGGTCAGCTTCTGTTTCGCCATGGTGGGGCTGGTCATCCTGCTGGTCTGGGTTCAGCAGCCGGTGGGGACGCCCGCGAAGAAGAAGATCAGCGTTCGTGAGGGGCTGCGGCTGCTGGCGCGTCCGGCGTACCGCAGGCTGTGCCTGTGCGCGATGTTCCTCGGGCTGGCCACGGTCAGCGACGCGTTCATCCTGATCGCGGCACAGCAGCGTACCGGTGTGTCGCAGAACTGGTTGCCCCTGCTGCCATTGGCGATCGCGGTCACGTTCCTGTGCGCGGCCATCCCGGTCGGCAGGCTGGCCGACCGGGTCGGCCGATGGCGCGTTTTCCTTGTCGGGCACGGGTTGTTGCTCGCGGTGTACGGCCTGCTGATGTCCGGTCTCGGTGGCTGGCCGGTGCTGGTGTTGGCGTTGGGACTGCACGGGTTGTTCTACGCGGCGACCGACGGGGTGCTGATGGCGTGTGCGGGCCCGATGCTGCCCGAGGAGGTCAAGGCTTCCGGGCTGGCGGTGCTGCAGACCGGGCAGGCCATGGCGCGTACGGTCGCCGCGGTGCTGTTCGGCGTCGGCGCCACGCTGGTCGGGCTCGGCCCCGCGTTCGCTTCTGCGGCCCTGGTCCTGGTGGTTGCGGTGATGGTGAGTTGGAGGCTGCGGTGAAGAAGATCATCGGAATCGGCGCGATCGTCGCGCTGAGCGTGGTGGCGGTGGTCTACGTCGCGTCCGCGTCGCGGAGCTCCGCTACCGGCGCACTGGATCTGGCGGCGCGGAACTCGGTCGTGTTCGTCGACGGGAGCGGCAAAGTCGGCCAACTCTCCCGCACGGACTCGTCGGCGGTGATCACGGACCGCTCATGCTTGCGCGTCTACAGCGCGGCCGGGACGACGGTGTGCCTGCGGTCGGTGACGGTGCCGCCAGGGTTCGAGGCGGAAGTGCTCGGCCCCGACCTCAGTGTGACGCGCGTGATCAAGCTCGACGGCACGCCCAGCCGGGCCAGGGTGTCGGACTCCGGGAACCTGGTGGGGTGGACCGTGTTCCGCGAAGGCGACTCCTACATGGCGCCGGGGTACTTCTCCACGACGGCGGGGATCTTCGACCGGAAGTCGGGGACGCTGTATGGGTCGATGGAGGATTTCACGTCCTCTGTGGATGGTGTGGAGCATCACGCGATCGACCGGAACTTCTGGGGCGTCACGTTTGCCGATGATGATCGGACGTTCTATGTGACGCTCGGGTCTGGTGGCAAGACGTACCTGATGCGGGGGAATCTCGTGGAGCGGACGCTCAAGTCTGTGATCGAGAACGCTGAATGCCCGTCGCTGTCGCCGGATGGGACTCGGGTCGCGTACAAGAAGAGGTTTGGGGATCAGTGGCGGCTGCATGTGCTTGATCTGGGTTCGTTGAAGGAGACCGCTTTGGCGGAGGCGGCGCATGTGGATGATCAGGCGGCTTGGCTTGATGGTTCTACGATCGCCTATTCGCGGCCGGTGGGGGGAGTTCCGGGGATCTTCACGGTTCCCGCTGATGGTGGTGGGGAGGTGAAGTTGTTGCGGGCCGGCGCTTCTTCGCCTTCTGCCGTGGGTTCCTAGCTTGTCTTCGGGGGGGGGGGGGGGGGGGGGGGG
>NZ_JBOHGC010000280.1:0-1555 GCF_050699995.1 Actinokineospora sp.
GCACAGCGAACACCGGCACGCCGCGGCCGCCGAACGACGGGCCGCATGGCTGGCTTCGCGTTGCCGGGGTGCGAACACGCCCGCGCTGCAGGTCGCCGAAACCCGGGCGAGGCTGACCTCAGCCGAATGGGAAGCCGCGCAGCTGGCCGCGGCGGGACGATCCAACAAGGATATCGCCGAGGAACTAGTGGTCTCGGTGCGGACGATCGAGAACCGGCTCCAGCATGTGTACGGCAAGCTCGGCGTGCCGGGTCGCGCGCATCTCGCCGAAGCACTCGAGACGATTCACGGTCCCGGCGAGTGAGAGATTTCGGCGCGAGCCGCTACGACACAGGCGGTGTTCGCATCGCGAAGAAGTCCGCGTTGATCTGCGTGTAGTGCTTCCACTGGTCAGGAAGGTCCCGCTCGTAGAAGATCGCGTCGACCGGGCAGACGGGCTCGCAGGCGCCGCAGTCGACGCACTCCTCCGGGTTGATGTAGAGCATGGTCTCGCCGGGGATGATGCAGTCGACGGGGCATTCAGCGACGCAAGCCTTGTCCTGCATGTCAGCGCATGGCTCGGCGATGACATAGTTCATGGTCGATTCCTCTCGGGCTCGCTGTGCTCGACGGTCCAGGTGTCCCTACCGGTGAGCAGTTTCTGGAGGTCGGCCGGTGTGGTGTCCTCGGCCTGTTTGATCTGGGCTCGGGCGGCATCGTCATAGGTGGGTCGGCGCACCTGGCGGAAGATGCCCGTCGGGGTGTGCCGCAGGTCCTGCCCGCTGATTCGGGACAAGGCGAAGGCGTAGCTGGGATCGGCGATGGCGGGATCGTGGACGACGACGTTCTCGATGCCCACCGCGGCGGTCTTGGCGACCTCAAGGCCCGCGAAGCCGGACCTGACGACGCAGTACTCGCCGTGGCCGTCGTCGTTGGGTTTGCCGAACACGATCGGCTTGCCCGCCCGCAGCGGAATCAGCCGCTGCGTCGCCTCGTCCTTGTCCTTGAGGACGTCGAAGGCGCCGTCATTGAAGATCGGGCAGTTCTGGAAGATCTCGACCAGGGCGCTGCCGCGGTGCTGGGCGGCGGCGGTGAGGACCTCGGTCAGGCCGTTCTTGTCCGAGTCGAGCGCGCGGCCGACGAACGTGGCTTCCGCCCCCAGCGCCAGGCTGATCGGGTTGAACGGGTGATCCAGCGATCCGTACGGGGTGGACTTGGTGACCTTGCCCGCCTCGCTGGTCGGCGAGTACTGGCCCTTGGTCAGCCCGTAGATCCGATTGTTGAACAGCAGGATCTTCAGGTTCACGTTGCGGCGCAGGGCGTGGATCAGGTGGTTGCCACCGATCGACAACGCGTCGCCGTCCCCGGTGACCACCCACACCGACAGGTCCGGGCGGGAGGCGGCCAGCCCGGTCGCGATGGCCGGCGCACGGCCGTGGATCGAGTGCATCCCGTAGGTGTTGACGTAGTACGGGAAGCGCGACGCGCAGCCGATCCCCGAGACGAACACGAATTGCTCGCGGGGGCGGTCGACGGTGGCCAGGAAGTTCTGGACCGAGGCGAGGATGGTGTAGTC
>NZ_JBOHGC010000281.1:0-1591 GCF_050699995.1 Actinokineospora sp.
CAATGCCACGTAGCGTAAGTTGATCAAGTTGTTGACCTGGTCGTTGTTGATCGGGTCGGCGTGGCGTGATCCCTTGTGGCTCGGTGGCTGGCACGGTCGCCAGTCATGGGTGAAGGTGTGGTGGTGCGGCCGGATCAGGTGTCGCTGGGGGTGCTGGTCGCGGCGGTGTCGCGGGATGCGGTCGATGAGGCGGTCGCGGTGTGCGGGGTTCGGGAGAAACGCTCGGATGCCAAGCTGCCTGCGCATGTGATCACGTATCTGACGTTGGCGTTGTGCCTGTTTCCTGAGGATGACTACGAGGAGGTCGCGACCAGGGTCACCGGGTCGTTGGACCGGTGGGGCTGCTGGAACGCGGCTTGGACGGCGCCGACCGCCTCGGCGATCACTCAGGCCCGGAAACGGTTGGGCCGCAACGTGTTCCCGGAGCTGTTCGAACGCACCTGTGGCCCGGTCGCCGGCAAGGCCGGTGTGAGCGCTGGGGCCGTGGCGTTGGGGACCGCGCGCGGGTCGTTCCTGCGCCGGTGGCGGCTGTTGGCGATCGATGGGTTCGAGCTCGACGTGCCCGACAGCAAGGAGAACGCGGCCGAGTTCGGCTACGCCGGGTCCGGGGACAACCGCTCGGCGTTCCCCAAAGCGCGGGTGGTCGCGTTGGCCGAGTGCGGCACCCACGCCTTCGTGGCCGCCGAGGTGGCCGCCTACAACGTCGGGGAGAGGACCCTGGCGCAGCGGCTGTATGCGCGGCTGCGCGCCGATGAGCTGTTGACCGCGGACCGGGGCTTCTACTCCTGGCAGGCGTGGGACACCGCGCAGGCCACGGGCGCGGCGTTGCTGTGGCGGGCCCCGACCCAGCTCGACCTGCCGGTCGTGCGGGTGCTGCCCGACGGGACCTACCTCACCGCACTGATCGCGCCGTCGATTCGCGGGCGCCGCCGCGAGCGCCTGCTGGCCGCCGCCCGCAACCGCGAGGACCTCACCGACTCGGGCGTCGTCCCCGAGGCGTTCGACCAGCGCGGACTGCCCGTCATCCACCTGGCCAGAGTCATCGAGTACGACGTGCCCGACCGGGTCGGCAACGGCACCGGCGAGTTGATCGTCGTGCTGTCCACCATCCTCGACCCCGACGGGCCCGACGGGGCACGAGCCGACGAACTGGCCGCCGCCTACCACCAGCGATGGGAGGAGGAGACCGCGAACGACCAGCTCAAGACCCACCTACGCGGCCCCGGACGGGTGCTGCGCTCGCGACTGCCCGACCTGGTCCACCAAGAGATCTGGGCCTACCTGATCGTCCACCACGCGATCAGCACGCTCACCGCGCACGCCTCCGCGGCCGCCGACCTCGACCCGGACTCGATCTCCTTCGCCAAGGCCCTGCGCCTGATCCGCCGCACCGCCACCGGAACGGCGGACATCCCCCCCTGAGGACTGGGCCGATCGCCTCCCGGTCCACCTGACCCACATCGCGACACTGCTCATCCCACCACGACGTGAACGCACCTGCCCGCGCGCGGTCAAACGCGCCCGACACAACAGCTACCGAGTAAAGAAACCCGGCGAGCCCGCCAGCATCCGCCACCGAGCACCAGCCACG
>NZ_JBOHGC010000282.1:0-6117 GCF_050699995.1 Actinokineospora sp.
GGCCAGCGGGGTCACCCCGAGCCGGTCGGCGGCGGTTTGGTCGCCCAACAGCAGTGCGGAGGCGCCGTCGTTGAGCGGGGACGAATTCCCCGCGGTGACGGTGCCCGCCTCGCGAAACGCGGGCTTGAGGGTACTCAGCTTGTCCAACGTGGTGTCCGGTCGGATGCCCTCGTCGCGGGTGAGGTCGGTGGCGGGAACCGGCACGACATGGTCGTCGTAGAAGCCGTTGTCCCATGCCTTGGCCGCCAACTGGTGGCTGCGCAGGGCGAACGCGTCCTGCCGTTCGCGGTCGATGCCGTAGCGCTCGGCGAGCTGCTCGGTGGCCGCACCGAGGGACACGGTCCACCCCGCGGGCATCTTCGGGTTGACCATCCGCCAGCCCAGCGTGGTGGAGTGCAGTGTCTCCGGCCCCGCCGGAAACCCCTTGGCGGGCTTGAGCAACACCCACGGGGCGCGCGACATGGACTCCACCCCGCCCGCGACAGCCAGCGACGCGTCGCCGACGGCGATCGTGCGCGAGGCCTGCATGACCGCGTCCATACTGGACCCGCACAGGCGGTTCACCGTCGTGCCGGGCACCGACGTCGGCCACCCGGCCAGCAGCGCCGCCATCCGGGCGACATTCCGGTTGTCCTCGCCTGCCTGGTTCGCGGCACCGAGAACCACCTCGCCGACGATCGCCGGGTCCAGACCGCTGCGTTCGGCCAGCGCGCGCAGGACATGCGCGCCCAGGTCATCCGGGCGGGCCCCGGACAACCCGCCGCCGTAGCGGCCGAACGGGGTCCGCACACCATCGAGCACGAACACGTCCCTGGTCACGTGATCCTCCTCAGGAAGCTGTCTTGCGGTTCAGGAACGCGGTCATGCGCTCGAACTTCTCGCTGTCCTCGAACAGCAGGGCCTGCGCGAGCAGGTCGACGTGCGGGTGCGCCTCCGGCGGAGCGTCCACGGCGAACTTGGTGAGCCGCAGGGCTGTCCTGGAACCGCGCAGCATGCGGTCGACGAGCTTGTCGGTCGCCGCGACCATGACCTCGGGTTCCACCACGTCCAGCACGAGTCCGACTTGACGGGCCTCATCGGCGTCGAGTGTCCTGCCCGCCAACAGGATCTGCTTGGCGACGCTCTCGCCGAGCAGGCGGACCAGGCGGAACGGGCCGCCCGCGCCCGCGAGAATGCCCAGCTGCGGTTCGGGCTGGCCGAACTTCGCGCGGGACGTGGCGAGCCGGACGTCGCAGGCGTAGGCGATCTCGGCGCCGCCGCCGAGTGCCCACCCGTCGATCGCGGCCACCGACGGCATCGGCAGGGCGCGGATGCGCTCGAACAACCGCAAGTTGATACCCGCGAGCGCGTCGTCGCGCCTGCGCTCGCGGAGCTGGGCGATGTCCGCGCCACCCGCGAACACACCGTCCGTGCCACCGGTGAGCACGAGGACCTTCGGGTCACGCTCCAGCTCCGCGCACACGTCGTGCAGTTCGGCCACCATGGTCGCGTCGACCGCGTTGCGCTCCGCCGGGCGGTGCAGCGTGACCCACACCCGGTCTTCGTGGCGGTCGACGAACAGCGTCCGGGGTGCGCTCACCGGCCCTCGCTCCAGTCGTAGAAGCCCTTGCCCGACTTCTTTCCGGTCTCTCCCGCGGCGACTTTGTCCACGAGGAGTTTTGGCGGTTCGAAGCGGGGACCGTAGGTGTCGGCCAGGTGCCGGGCGATGTCGAGCCGGACGTCGAGGCCCACCAGGTCGGTCAGCTTGAGCGGCCCCATCGGATGCCGATAGCCCAGCTCCATCGCGGTGTCGATGTCCTGCGCGCTGGCCACGCCGTCTTCGAGCATCCGAATGGCCTCGAGGCCGAGTGCGATGCCGAGCCTGCTCGTGGCGAAGCCGGGGGCGTCAGCGACCACAATGGTCTGCTTGCCGATCAGCTCACCCGCCTCCTGGGCGGCCGTCACCGTCTCGTCGGAGGTCTCCGGGCCGCGCACGATCTCCAGCAGCGGCATGGCCCACACGGGGTTGAAGAAGTGCATGCCGAGGAAGCGGGCGCGGTCGTCCACGGCGGAGGAGAGTTCGCCAATGGACAGGCCGCTGGTGTTGGAGGCGAGCATGCGCGGTGCGCGCTTCGCCGCCTCGGCAAGCACGGAGCGCTTCAGCTCGACTCGTTCGGGAACCGCTTCGACGATCAAGTCCAGCGCACGCGGCAGATTGTCGACCGCGTTCTCGATGCGCACCCGCTCGACGAGCCGCGCCGCGCTGGATGTCAGCTTCCCTTTCTCCGCCGCACGCTTCGCCTGTGCGGCGAGTGTGTCCTGGGCCCGGCCCGCTTGGGTCGCGTCCGGTTCGACCAGCTCGACCTGGCAGCCTGCCGCCGCGAAGACGTAGGCGACGCCCACGCCCATGGTGCCGCCACCGATCACACCGACATGTCGCATACGGACTTCCTTGGAAGTTGGTTGGTCCGGGCTCACGTCGCGTCCGGGACGATCGAGATCAGCGGAGTGCCGAATTCGACCTGAACCGCGTTTTCGAGGTGGACGGCGGTCACGGTGCCCGACACCTCGGCGGCGACGTTGCTCATGAGCTTCATGACTTCGATGATGCAGAGGGTGTCCCCGGGCTCGACGTGCGAGCCGACCTCGACGAACGGCGGGGCGCCCGGCTGGGGCGAACGCCAGAAGATGCCCACGCTCGGTGCCGAGACCACGACCTCGTCATCTCGTGGCGCTGAGGCAGGTGTGGCCTGCTCGGCAGTGACCGGGGCGGTGGACGCGGCCGGAGCGGGGGCGGGCATGTCGGCTTGCGGCGCGGGCGAAGCGGCGGTCGCGGGCGTGGTGCCCACGGGTTGCAGCACGGCGCCGTTTCGGGCCACCGAGATGGTGACGTCGTCGACCGTGATCACCGCTTCGTCCCATTCGGACTCCTGCAGAGCCGCCAGCACGTGCTTGATGTCCGTTGGGCTGAGTGTCATCTCACCGCTCCTTCGCGGTAGGCAAGGGATCAACGTCCGACGATGGCGACGGGTCGGATGGGAGAGCCGGTGCCGCCTTTGATTCTGAGCGGCACGGCGACGAACAGGAAGTCGGTGATCCCGTGTTCGGCGAGGACCTCGAGGTTCAGCGACTCCATGATGGAGATGCCGTTCTCGACCAGGTTGTGCACGTGGACGGGCAGGTTGATGATCGCCGACGACGGCTTGTGCTCGTAGTTCATGGTGTCCGAGCCGGTGGCGATGATCCCTCGGGAGCTCAGCCACTTCGCGCCGTCGATGGTGACGCCTGGAAGACCCGTCGAGAGGCCGATGTAGGCGTCCTGGTCCGGCCAGAACCGCATCCAGCCGGTGCGCACGATCACCACCGACCCGGGCCCTGGCGGGGTCTTGTCGGCGAACCACTTCTCGAACTCGTCCGGACCGAGGCCGTCCTTGGGCTCGGGATGGCGGCCTAGGAGCTTCACCATGTCGACGAGGTGGCCAGGTCCGATGATCGGGCCCGTCTCCTCGATGCTCGCCACTTCGAGCCCACCCGAGGCACTCTGCGCGTCGAACACCTCGCGCTCGCCAAAGACCTTGCCGTCCTTGGCGACGTGGCCGCGGGCGTCGACGTGGGTGCCGACATGGGCGCCCATCGTCAGGACCTCCATGGCCGATGAGACACCGTTGCCGTACATGCCTTCGCCGTGCTTCTTGGCTAGCGCGTAGGCATACGGTGGGTGGTACGGGTGGCGCGGCATGCCGGGTTCGAGGGCGACCGCGAGGTCGAAGACCCGGACGTCGCGCATCGCCGGGATCGGCATCGTCGTGTCCAGGTAGCTACCGGACCAGTTCTCGCTCATGCCCTGCTCACCTGTCGCTGGTCCCTGTCCCATGCCGCCCCGACCCCTTCCTTCCTGAGCAGGTATTTCTGCACGCGTCCGGTCTCGGTCCGCGGCAACTCGTCGCGGAACTCCACGTAGCGCGGGCGCATGAAGTCGGCGAGGCGGGATTCGCAGTACTCGGCGAGTTCGGCCTCGGAGAGCGTGGCGCCGTGCCGGCGCACCACGATGATCTTGACGTCTTCCTCGCTCAGCTCGGACGGCACGCCGACCGCGGCTACTTCCGCGACGTTCGGGTGTGAGAGCACGGCCTTCTCCACGAGGAACGAGCTGATGTTCTCACCCCGCCTGCGAATGGTGTCCTTGAGCCGGTCGACGAAGACGTAGTACCCGTCCTCGCGCCGCTTGCCGACATCCCCGGTGTGGAACCAGCCGCCTGCCATGGCCTCGGCGGTCTTGTCCGGCTCCTTGAAGTAGCCGGTCATGTAGGCGCCAGGGATTTGGGTGCGGGTCAGTATCTCGCCCGGCACCCCGTCCTGGACGTCCTCGCCGTGCGCGTCGACGATGCGCAACTCGTTGTGTGCCAGCGGACGTCCGATCGTCCCGGACCGCCTGTCGTCGGGCGGGTTGATGCACGCCATGGTGCCGGTCTCGGACAGTCCGTAACCCTCGACGATGCGAACCCCGAACCGCGCCTCGAGTGGGCGGTGGAGGTCTTCGGGCACCGGCGCCGCGACGACGTAACGCAGGAGGTTCGCCCGCTCTTCCGCGCTTTCGGGACGCTTGCTGAGCAGCGCGAGCATCGCGCCGAGCAGGTTGGTGACCGTGGCCTCGCTGCGGAGGATCCAGGTCCAGAACCGGCTCAGTGAGAACGATCGGTCCACGACCACCCGCGCGCCGAGATGAAGACCGGCCATCAGCGTCGTCTGCTGTGCGTTGCAGTGGAACAGCGGCAAACACGTGTGCAGGACGTCATCCGGCGTGAGGCCGAAGTGGTGCGCGAAGTAGCCGCCGGTGTTGACGTAGCTCAGGTGCGGCAGCACCACGCCCTTCGGCAGGCCGGTGGTTCCCGACGTGTAGATGATGTTCATCGGGTCAAGGCCGTCCACCTTGACCGGCGCCGGGTCGCTGTCGGCGCGGTCCAGCAGTTCGGCGAAGGGGACCGCGGTCGTCTCCGGGGTGCCGTCCACCGCCGCGCGCCATCGCAGCGCTTCCAACGGGCCCGCCGCGTCCACGGCGGGGAGCAGATCGGCGTGGCCGATCACCCCGACTGATTCCGAGTGGTCGAGGGTGTGATGCAGGGCCTCACCGACGGTCGAGGTGTTCACCGGGACCGCCACGGCGCCCATCCGGGCCAGGGCGATCCACGAGTCGACAAACTCGATCGAGTTGCGGAGGAACAGTGCGACGTGGTCGCCGCGGCGGACGCCCGCCGACCGCAGCCAGCTCTGCACGCTGCCCGAGCGCCGCCATAGGGCCTCATAGGTGTAGGGCTCTCCGTGCACGACCAGACCGACCTGGTCGGCGGCGTGCTCGGCGCGGTGCTCGAGCAATCGCGGCAGCGAGGTGAAGGGGCTGTACGGGGTCGTCACGGTCACCATGTCCCTCGCGAAGTCGGGGGGACACCAAGTGCGGGGCACCTCATCGGACCTCCAGCATCGCCACGCTAATCAAACAGACGGTTGGTAGTATACGATCGGGTGAGGTTGTCGGTCAACGGTGGCGAGAGGCCGAAGTGCAATGGAGCGACCACAAGGCATCGACACGAGCCCGGTCCTGGTGCAGGCACGGGACGGGGCGCTCGAGATCACCCTCAATCGACCGCGAGTCCTCAACGCCATGAACGGTGACCTCCGGGCTCGCCTGTGGTCGGAGCTCACCCAGGCCGCCCGCGACGACGCCGTTCGCGTCGTCGTGCTGCGGGGATCGGGATCGGCTTTCTGCTCCGGCGCCGACGTCCGCGACCTCGCGGCCGAACCGACGACCACGCTCGGGACACTCGACATGGGCCGCGACATCGTGACCGCGGTGGCGAACATGCCGAAACCGGTGGTGGCGGCGGTTCGTGGCGCCGCGGTGGGGGCGGGAATGAGCCTGGCCCTGGCCTGTGACCTGGTGGTCGCCGATCCGACCGCGGTCTTCCATCCGATCTTCGTGCGTCGCGGCCTTGCGCCGGACTGGGGATGCGCCCACTGGCTCGTCCGCCATCTCGGGCTCGCTCGAGCCAAGGACGTCCTGCTCACGGGTCGCAGCCTGGCGGCGGCCGAGGCGCACGCGCTCGGGCTGATCGCGCGGTTGTGGCCCGAGGACGTCTTCGA
>NZ_JBOHGC010000283.1:0-15723 GCF_050699995.1 Actinokineospora sp.
AGGTCCGTGGTCACCTGGTTGGTCCCGCGCGAGAGGACCTTGCCGTCGCGGACCACCAGCGCGCCGAACGGGCCGCCGCCCGCGGCGACGTTGTCCTTCGCCAGGTCGACCACCTCGGCCAGCCAGGGCAGCATGACGGCCTCCCTACCTCAGGGTTCGGCTCCGGCCGCGGAACTCGGCCACGACCTCGTCGCCCCTGGTCACTGTGACGTCGTAGATGCCGCTGCGGCCGTAACGGGTGCGCTCCAGCGCCGTGGCGACCAACTCGTCGCCGAGCTTGACCGCCGCCACGAAAGTGATGTCCGCTCCCGCCGCCACCGTGACCGGGCCGTGGCTGTTGCACGCGCAGGCGAAAGCGGTGTCGGCCAGCAGGAACACGTACCCGCCGTGGGCGATGGCGTGGCCGTTCACCATGGTCTCGGTGACCGTCATCCGCATGGTGGCGTGCCCGGGCCCGGCCTCCAGCAACTCGATGCCCAGCGAGGCCGAGGCGAGGTCGTCGGAGAGCATGCGGGCGACGGACTCAGGGGTCGGTACGGTCGTCACGGACTCATCGTAGGCGGAGACGTGCACAACAGCGTGGTTGCGCTTCCGATAGTAGGAAGACAAACTATTTAGGTACGGCGACCCACGGAGGCTCGAGCATGTCCGCACCGCAGTTGTACCGCCCCGCGCACCCGGTCCGGTTCGTGACCGCGGCCAGCCTGTTCGACGGGCATGACGCGGCGATCAACATCATGCGGCGCATCCTGCAGTCGCAGGGCGCAGAGGTCATCCACCTTGGCCACAACCGCTCGGTCCGCGAGGTCGTCGCCGCGGCCATCCAGGAAGACGTCCAGGGCGTGGCCATCAGCGCCTACCAGGGCGGACACGTCGAGTACTTCACCTACCTGGTCGAGCTGCTCACCGAGCAGGGCGCCGGGCACATCAAGGTCTTCGGCGGCGGTGGCGGTGTCATCGTGCCCGACGAGATCAAGCTGCTGCACTCGCGCGGCGTCGAGCGCATCTTCTCCCCGGAGGACGGTCAGACGCTCGGCCTGGCGAAGATGATCAACTCGATGATCGAGGTCTGCGACCACGATCCGTCCGAGGTCGCCGCCGCCGACGCGCACGCGCTGCTCGCGGGCGACCAGCGGGCGCTGGCCAGGGCCATCACCCAGATCGAGGCGGGCAACCTCGCCGACGACGCCCGCGCGGCCATCGCCGAAGCCGCCGCGGCCCGGCGCGTGCCGGTCCTGGGCATCACCGGCACCGGCGGCTCCGGCAAGTCCTCGCTCACCGACGAGCTGGTCCGCCGCCTGCGTCTTGACCAGCAGGACAAGCTCCGCGTCGCGGTCATCGCCGTCGACCCGACCCGCCGTCGCGGTGGCGGTGCGCTGCTCGGCGACCGCATCCGGATGAACTCCCTCGACGGTGAGCAGACGTTCTTCCGCAGCCTGGCCACCCGCGGCGCGGCCTCGGAGGTCCCCGACGGGCTTGCCGACGTCATCGCCGCCTGCAAGGCAGCGGGCAACGACCTGGTCATCGTCGAGACCCCCGGCATCGGCCAGGGCGACGCCGCGATCGTCCCGTTCGTCGACACCTCGCTGTACGTGATGACGCCGGAGTTCGGCGCCGCGTCGCAGCTGGAGAAGATCGACATGCTGGACTTCGCCGACGTCGTCGCGATCAACAAGTTCGAGCGCCGTGGCGCCGAGGACGCCCGCCGCGACGTGGCGCGCCAGATCGTGCGCAACCGGGAGGCGTTCGGCAAGTCCTGGGAGGACATGCCGGTCTTCGGCACCAGCGCCGCCACCTTCAACGATGACGGCGTCACCGCGCTCTACCAGGAGCTGCGCGGCCTGCTCGCCGACAAGGGCGTCCCGTTCGCCGAGGGCGTCCTGCCGCACGTCGACACGAAGGTCTCCACCTCGGCGGCGACCATCGTGCCGCCCGCGCGTGCCCGGTACCTCTCCGACATCGCCGAGACCGTGCGCGGCTACCACCGGGCCACCGACGCCCAGGTCGAGGCCGTGCGCAGGCACTCCGCGCTCAGGGAGGCGCTGACCGCGCTCGCCGAGGCCGACGCGCCGAGCACCGACCTCGACCGGATCACCGCCGAGGCCGCGCGCCGGGTCGACCGCGACACCGAGGACCTGTTGGCGCAGTGGAAGGTCACCGCCGAGCAGTACCGGGCCGAGGAACTCGTCGTGAAGGTCCGCGACAAGGAGCTGCACACCCAGCTGTGGCGGGAAACCCTGTCCGGCAACAAGGTCCCACGCGTGGCGCTGCCGCGGTTCGACGACGAGTCGACGCTGCTTCGCTTCCTGCGCAAGGAGAACCTGCCCGGCAGCTACCCCTTCACCGCGGGAGTCTTCCCGTTCAAGCGCGAGGGTGAGGACCCGGCGCGCATGTTCGCCGGCGAGGGCGACGCGAACCGCACGAACCGCCGGTTCAAGATGCTCTCCCACGGCAACCCGGCCACCCGCCTGTCGACCGCGTTCGACTCGGTGACCCTCTACGGCCGCGACCCCGACACCCCGCCGGACGTGTACGGCAAGATCGGCACCTCCGGGGTGTCCATCGCCTCGCTCGACGACATGAAGGCGCTCTACGACGGCTTCGACCTGACCGCGCCGACCACGTCGGTGTCGATGACGATCAACGGCCCCGCGCCGACGATCCTGGCGTACTTCCTCAACACGGCGATCGACCTGCGCGTCGACGCGTTCGTGGTGGAGCACAACCGGCAGCCCGATCCCGAGGAATACCAGGAGCTTTCAGCCTGGGCGCTGGCGAACGTGCGCGGCACGGTGCAGGCCGACATCCTCAAGGAGGACCAAGGCCAGAACACGTGCATCTTCTCCACCGAGTTCTCGCTGCGGATGATGGCCGACATCCAGGAATGGTTCATCCAGCACAAGGTTCGCAACTTCTACTCGGTGTCGATCTCCGGCTACCACATCGCCGAGGCCGGGGCGAACCCGATCAGCCAGCTCGCCTTCACGTTGGCCAACGGCTTCACCTACGTCGAGTCGTACCTCGCGCGCGGCATGGAAATCGACGACTTCGCGCCGAACCTGTCGTTCTTCTTCTCCAACGGCATGGACGCCGAGTACTCGGTCATCGGCCGGGTCGCGCGGCGGATCTGGGCGGTGGCGATGAAGGAGCGCTACGGCGCGGGGGAGCGGTCGCAGAAGCTCAAGTACCACGTGCAGACCTCGGGCCGGTCCCTGCACGCGCAGGAGATGAACTTCAACGACATCCGCACGACGCTGCAGGCCCTCTGCGCGCTCTACGACAACGCCAACTCGTTGCACACCAACGCTTATGACGAGGCGATCACCACCCCGACCGAGTCGTCGGTTCGTCGGGCGATGGCGATCCAGCTCATCATCAACAAGGAGTGGGGTCTGTCGATGAACGAGAACCCGCTCCAGGGTTCCTTCGTCATCGACGAGCTGACCGACCTGGTGGAAGAGGCGGTGCTCACGGAGTTCGACCGCATCTCCGACCGCGGCGGCGTCCTGGGCGCCATGGAGACCGGCTACCAGCGCGGCCGCATCCAGGACGAGTCGATGCTCTACGAGCACCGCAAGCACGACGGGTCGCTGCCCCTGGTCGGCGTCAACACCTTCCTGCCGGAGAAGGGCAGCGAGGACGAGGTCTTCGAGATCGAACTCGCCCGCGCGACCGAGGAGGAGAAGCGCTCCCAGGTCGACCGCACCCGCGCCTACCAGGAGGCCCACCGCGCCGAGGCGCAGGAGGCCCTGGCGAAGCTGCGCGAGGTCGCCGCGTCGGACGGCAACGTCTTCGCGGTCCTGATGGACGCCGCGCGGGTCTGCACGCTCGGGCAGATCACCGAGGCGTTCTTCGAGGTCGGCGGCCAGTACCGCCGCAACGTCTAGGTCTTACGGTAAACAGTGTGGCGGCAGTGTTGTCGACAAAGGCGTCGAATCAGGGAGTGAAGCAGTGACCGAGACCAGTCGCGTCGGCGTGATCGGATCGGGCCTCATGGGCTCGGGCATCGCGGAGGTCTGCGCCCGCGCGGGCCTGGACGTCATCGTCGCCGAGGTGAACGCCACGGCCCTCGACTCGGGCCGCGCCCGCATCGAGAAGTCGCTGGCCCGGGGCGTGAAGAGCGGCAAGCTCGCCGGGGAGGACCGTGACGCGGCGCTGGCCCGCATCCGGTTCACCACCGACCTCGCCGACTTCGCCGACCGCGAGGTCACGATCGAGGCTGTGGCCGAGGACGAGGCGATCAAGACCGAGATCTTCGCGACCCTCGACAAGGTCGTCGAGGCCGACGACGCCATCTTCGCCTCCAACACCTCGTCCATCCCGATCATGAAGCTGGGCATGGCCACCGCCCGCCCGGAACACGTCATCGGCGTCCACTTCTTCAACCCGGTGCCGGTGCTGAAGCTGGTCGAGCTCGTCCCGTCGCTGCTGACCGCGGAGGAGACCAAGACCCGCGCGCAGGCGTTCGTGGAGACCGCGCTGGGCAAGCAGGTGATCCTGTCGCAGGACCGCGCGGGCTTCGTCGTCAACGCCCTGCTGGTCCCGTATCTGCTGTCGGCTATCCGGATGATGGAGTCCGGTTTCGCCTCCGCCGAGGACATCGACAACGGCATGGTCCTGGGCTGCGCCCACCCAATGGGCCCGCTGCGGCTCACCGACCTGATCGGCCTGGACACCACCAAGGCCATCGCCGACTCGCTGTACTCGGAGTTCAAGGAGCAGCTCTACTCCGCGCCCCCGCTGCTGCTGCGCTTGGTCGACGCGGGCCTGCTGGGCAAGAAGTCGGGCCGGGGCTTCTACCAGTACTGACGGGTCCTTCGGTCCTAGCCGTATGCACCCGAACGGCGCAGTATTCACGGTTGGCGGACTGGGGGCCGCCGTGCCTCAGCAGCCGGACGGGTGGCGCCCGGCTGGCAACCGTGGGAGTCGCCATGGCAGACCTGAAGATCAGTGGAGTGGAACGCACCGGAGAGGTCCGCAGGTTCCGGGACCACGGCAAGATGGTGTTGGGCACCGCGGGTGGGATGACGCTGGGCAAGGGCATGTTCGAACCGGGCTGGCGCTGGTCCGAAGACGTCAAGCCGCTCGCGGGCACCGACTCCTGCCAGGTCCACCACCTCGGCTATGTCCAGGCGGGCGCGATGGGCATCCGGCTCGACGACGGCCGGGAGTTCGAGATCCACGCCGACGACCTCGTCGACATCCCGCCGGGCCACGACGCCTGGGTGGTCGGTGACGAAACCTGCGTCATGCTCGACGCCTCACCGGACGCCACCGGGTACGCGACCGGCCCGGCCCAGCGGGTCGCGCCGTACACCGATGACAACGCCGCCGCCGTGCGCAAGGGCTACGCCGCGTTCAACAGCGGCGACCTCGAAACCCTGATGTCGGTCCTCGCCAAGGACTGTGTGCAGCACGTGCCCGGCAAGAGCCAACTCGCGGGCGAGTACAAGGGAATCGACGCGGTGCTCGGCTACTACGCCAAGCTCGGCGAGTTGACCGACGGCACGTTCCGGCCCGACCTCATCGAGGTGCACAGCGACGGCAAGAGCCACGTCTGCGCCGTCCACCAGGTCACCGCGACCCGCAACGGCGTCACCAGGGTCAGCCGCGGCTCGCTCGTGTTCACCTTCTACGGCGGCCACGCCACCGACCTGCTGGAACTGCACAGCGACCAGGCGGGAGACGACGCCTTCTTCTCCTGAGCCAACTGAAAATCCGGCCGCGACCGTCGGAAATGACGATGTCATTACCGGCGGGTGTTACCCGCGAGTCACTTTGGAACGTGAAGAGAATTGCCGATATGAAATGCGAAATCACCGTTTAGTGTGAGAATTCGGTCACAAGTCCGGCGTTACTCTTCGGTAGTTGTACAAAGTGACGAAGTGGCAGTCATCGCCTTGCGCGACCAGGATCGAACGACCGGAGCCCGCCTCATCGGCGTGGGCTCATATCGCCCTACCGCGGCGGTTCCCAGTGACGTCATCGCGGCCCGCTTCGGCCGGACCGGCGAGTGGATCCGCGAGCGCACCGGGATCATCTCCCGCCGCTTCGCGGGCGACGAGGAGACCGTCGAGGGCATGGCCGTCGCGGCCGGACTCGAGGCGCTGACCGCGTCCGGGTTAACCGCCGCCGACGTCGACCTGGTGATCGTGGCGACCTGCAGCCACCCCGCGCCCATCCCGAGCATCGCCTCGGGGGTCGCGGTCCGCCTCGGCGCGCTCACCGCGGCCGCGTTCGACCTCAACGCCGCCTGCTCCGGGTTCTGCTACTCCCTCGCCGTGGCCGCCGACGCCGTGCGCTCCGGCTCGGCCCGGCACGTCCTGGTCATCGGCACGGAGAAGATGACGTCCCTGGTCGACCAGACCGACCTGGGCACCTCGATCATCTTCGGTGACGGCGCGGGCGCCGTGGTGGTCGGCGCCTCCGCCGAACCCGGGATCGGCCCGATCGTCTGGGGCAGCGACGGCTCGGCCGCCGACCTGATCCACATCCCCGCGGGCGGCCTGATGCACATGGAGGGCCAAGCGGTCTTCCGTTGGGCCACCACCGAGATCCACCCCATCGCCGTGCAGGCCTGCGACCGCGCCGGCGTGCGGCCCGAGGACCTGGCGGCGATCGTCCCGCACCAGGCGAACCTGCGCATCGTCGAGGCGCTCGCCCGCAAGATCGGCGCCCCGAACGCCGTGGTGGCGCGCGATGTGGTCGACCACGGCAACACCTCCGCCGCGTCGATCCCGATGGCGATGGAGCGAATGATGCGCGAGGGGCAGGTCGATCCCGAGGGGCTGGCACTGCTCGTCGGGTTCGGTGCCGGACTCACCTACGCGGCCCAGGTGGTGCGTTTTCCGAAGATTTCGGAAAAGGTGCCGGTGAATGCCTGACCGGAATTATCCGGCCTGCTTGCCGATCATCTCCTGGAACCAGTAGTAGGAGTCTTTCGGCGTCCGCCGCTGCGTGGCGTAGTCGATGTGGACCAGGCCGAAGCGTTCCGCGTACCCGGCCGCCCATTCGAAGTTGTCGGTGATCGACCACGCGAAATAGCCGCGGACGTCGATCCCATCGGCGATCGCCTCGGCCAGGGCACGCAGGTGCGAGTCGTGGTAATCGATGCGGGCCTGGTCCGGAACGTGGCCGTCGACCGGGTCGGGGTCGTGGTACGAGCAGCCGCTCTCGGTGATGTAGATGGGCGGAAGGTCCTCGCCGTACCGGTCGGCGAACATCGACACCGTCTCGCGCAGGCCTTCCGGCGCGACGGGCCAGCCGAAGTCGGTCGTCTGGTAGCCGACGACCGGGCGCGGCTCGAACGGCAGACCCGGTGGCAGCAAAGCACCTTCGACCACCGGGGCCGGTCCGTCGGTCGCGGACGCGGCGCCGACGACGGTGGGCTGGTAGTAGTTGATGCCGAAGAAGTCCAGCGGCGTGGAGATCACTTCGAGGTCCTCGTCGACCGGTCCCGGCATGGCCTCGGCCAGCTCGTCGACCGGGTAACGCCCGCGAAGCAGCGGGTCCGAGAACAACCAGTTGACCAGAGTCGTGTAGGTCTCCGCGGCGGTCATGTCCGCGTCGGCGTCGGACGCGGGCCACACCGGCCCGTGGTTGCTGGCGATCCCGATGGTGGAGCACCCCGCAGCGCGCAGCGCCTGGGTGGCGAGACCGTGGCCTAGAAGCTGGTGGTGCACGGCGGGAAGCGCCTCGAATCCCAACGCCCGGCCGGGCGCGTGGTTGCCCAACGCGTAGCCGAACATGGTGACGACCACGGGTTCGTTGAGCGGCATCCACATCCGCACCCGGTCGCCGAGCCGCTCGCCGACCGCGGTGGCGTAGTCGGCGAAGTGGTGGACGATGTCGCGGCTGATCCAGCCGCCGTCGTCCTCGAGTGGCTGCGGGGTGTCCCAGTGGAACAGGGTCGCCGCGGGGGCGATATCGGCCGCGCACAGTTCGTCGACCAGCCGGTCGTAGAAGTCGAGTCCCTTGGCGTTGACCGGGCCTTTGCCGTCGGGCACGATCCGCGGCCACGCGATGGAGAACCGGTACGCGCCGACACCGAGGTCGCGCAGCAGGGCGACGTCCTCGCGGTAACGGTGGTAGTGATCGGTCGCGACGGCGCCGGTCGCGCCGCCCACCACTCGATCCGGCTGCGCGGTGAAGGTGTCCCAGACCGAACGGCCGCGGCCGTCCTCATCGACCGCCCCCTCCACCTGGTAGGCGGCCGACGCCGCGCCCCACAGGAAGCCGGCGGGGAAGTCGGGGAACGGCTGCGGCATGCGGGTTTCCTCTCAGCGAACTGTTTTGATCCGGAAGACCAGCGCGGCGCCGAGCAGGCCCACGCCCGCGGACACCGTGTACAGCGCGGGATATCCGCCCAGCCTGCCCACGATCGGCGCGGCGACGACGGGGGCGAGCACTTGGGGGAGGGTGTTGGCGATGTTGATGACGCCGAGGTCCTTGCCGCGGTCGGCGGCGGCGGGCAGCACCTGGGTGATCAGCGCGAAGTCCACTGAGGTGTAGATCCCGAACGACACACCCAGGACGGTCGCGGCGACCAGGGCGCCCGGCCACGTCGGCCACACGGCGAGCAGCATGGCCGCCACCGACATCACGACTCCGGAGCCTGCCACGAAAACCCGCCGCCTGCCGACCCGGTCGGACCAGTACCCGCCGATCAGCACCGTGCCCAACAGGGCCACCGCGTACACGCCGGTGAGGACCACGACGCCGCCCTCGGGGTCGCTGACCCGGACCTGGTCCTTGAGGTAGAACAGCAGGTAGAGCAGCGCGATCGCGTTGCCGAGGTTGATCAGGAACCGGGTGAGCCACGCCCACGCGAAGTCGGGGTGCTCGCGGGGACTGATCCAGAAGCCGCGCAGGAACGCTCTGGTGTCCCACGTGGGCGCCGCGGCGATTGTCCGGTCGCGACGGAGCAGCACGAACGGCAGCGAGCCGAGGACGACGAACGCCGCGCAGGCCGCGTATCCACTCAGGACGGTTCCGCCCGCGTAGGCGAGGCCGGTGCCGCCCAGCACACCGACGGTTTGGGCCACGCCGAAATACCCGCCCGCGACGCCTCGTTTGGCCAGTGGCACCTGGTCGGGGATCGCGGCGCTGAGTGCGGCGAAGGGGGCGTTGAGGGCGATCTGGGTGAGTGACCAGCCGACGATCATGCCCGCCGTCGACTCCGCGGTGGCCAGGACCATCAGGCCGCCTGCGCCCGCCAGTGCGCCGCCCGCGACCCAGGGGATGCGTTGGCCGAACCTGGAGGTGGTGCGGTCGGAGAGGGCGCCCCAGAGGGGGTTGGCGATCATGGAGAAGAGGGCGCCGATGCCCGCCACCAGGGCGAGGATGGCCTCTTTGTCGGCTGGGTCGATCAGGTCGGCTTGGGTGCCCAGGAGGATTTGGAGGGGGCCGTACCAGCCGACGAAGGTGGCGACTGTGGCCAGGCAGAAGGCCAGGATCCAGCGGGTGGGGACGGCGGTTTCGGCGGGACTCGCCTCGGTGGTGCTCATGGCCCAGCCTCCCCGGTTCGTGGAACGTGAGACAGAATCACGTAAGGATTGTGGGTGGGGGCTTTCGCGTCAAGGGCTTGCTTCGGGGCCTGGGATGTTGGCTTGGTGGTGGGCGCCTGTTTGGCCCCTTGCGATTTGGAGGGGCGGGGAGCCGTCGTTCGGTTACGACGTCTCACTGGGCCTCGCTGCGCTGTCGAACGCTGCTATGTCACAGCCCTGGGGTGAATTCTCGGGGTCGGCTGCGTAGGCCCAGAAGCCATTCCACGGCCTGTTCGCATCGCACTGCCGCGAAGCCGTCGCCGAAGGGGTTGTCGGCGGGTGGGACCGCGAGTCGCTCTACTTGGCTCAGTACCAGCTTTTCCGCGATCCGGGCCACAATCGCGCGGTCCGGGGCGGCGGTCCAGGGGTAGCCGGGTCGTTCTGGCTCCGCCCACACTCCTGCTCCGCC
The DNA here is from genome assembly GCF_050699995.1 of Actinokineospora sp. Lineage (GTDB taxonomy): Bacteria > Actinomycetota > Actinomycetes > Mycobacteriales > Pseudonocardiaceae > Actinokineospora. The sequence goes on from NZ_JBOHGC010000283.1 coordinate 9,955, forward strand.
GACGATGACCAAGGCGGGCACGCCGAAGCTTGGTGCCTGTTCGGCCAGTACGTCCGAGTCGGTGACCACGGCTGCCGCGATCGACAGCAGGCACACCTGGTCGGGGTGGTCCACGGGGTCGATGATCGTCACCCGCACCAGCCTGCCGAGCACGTCGTCGGCTACCAGGCGGAGTTCGCTTTCGTAGGCGGCTGGGAGCACCACTTCCAGGTCCGGGGTGGCCAGCACCAAGTCGGCGATGCCGTGCAGCACGGCGGCCAGGTCGTCCTGGCTCCAGCGCGGGGAATCCAGGGAGACGAGGACCATTCGGCTGCCGTCGTGCAGGATCGCCTCCTCCAGGGCCTGGACGCGGTCGTCGGCGTGTTCGTGGTGGCGTTCGATGGCGCCGAAGCCCGCGTCCACCGCTGTGCTGCCCACGGTGACGACCTTGGGGCCGCCATGTGCCTCACAGGCCAGGTTCGCGGCGGCGTCGGCTGTGGCGGCCAGGTGCAGGGAGCTGATCTGGGCGATCAGGCGTCGGTGGCCTTCCTGGGGGAAAGGCGCTGTCAGGTCGTGTGATCGCACGCCGGCGTCGAGGTGGACCACCGGGATTCGGCGCCAGAAGGCAGCCATGGCGGCGCTGAAGGCGATGGCGTTGTCGCCCTGGACGAAGACCGCGTCGGGGGCCAAGTCGGCGTAGGCGCGGTCGAGGGCGTTGAGCAGCCAAGCGGCGCCCTGGGTGGTCTGTCCGTCCAGTGTGGACTCGATGACCAGGCTGGGTAGGAAGTCGAAGGCCGCGAGGGCCTCGCCGACCTCCTCGGTCAGGTCGCCGCAGGAGATGACGATTGGGCGGACCCTGGCGCTTCGGCGCATCGCCGCCGCGACGGGGGCGATCTTGACGGCGGCCGGGGCGTCGCCCGCGACCAGGCAGACGTGGGGCATGCGGCCCGGTTCGGGCGCGGGGAGCGGGACAAGCGTGTTCGGCATGACCGTCACCCCTTCCGCTGGAATCCCCGCTGAACCGGATTCGTTGCGCGGTAAGACTTGGACGGCTCCGACGCTACCGCCGGCGATTCCCCGACACGGCTTCGACACGCCGACCTCGGCGGTTACCACCCGGCTTGGTGACGATCCGCGACAGTCACTCGCGCGGTGCGGGGGTCCGGGTGTTCTGCAGCCGGGTCGCGTAGACCGCGGCCTCGGTGCGCCGGTCGAAACCGAGCTTGTGCAGCAAGGTCGAGACGTAGTTCTTCACGGTCTTCTCGGCGAGGTATAGCTGACCCGCGATCTGCCGGTTGGTCATGCCCAGGGCGATCAGGTCGAGGATCTTGCGCTCCTGCGGGCTCAGCGCGCCGTAGCGCGCGTCCTCGCCGCGGCCGCTGCGCAGGCGGTCGAGCACGGTCGCGGTGACCCCGGCGTCGAGCAGCGAGCCGCCGCCCGCCAGCGTGCGCACCGCGGCGACCAAGTCGTTGCCGCTGACCTGCTTGAGCATGTACCCGGCCGCGCCCGCCATGATCGCGCCGAACAGGGCCTCGTCGTCGGAGAACGACGTCAGCATCAGGCACGCGGGCGGCGGCACGACCGAGGACCGCAGGTCGCGGCACACGCTCACGCCTTCGCCGTCGGGCAGCCGCACGTCGAGGATCGCGACCTGCGGGCGCAGCGCGGGCACCCTGGCCAAGGCCTGGGTGGCGTTGGCCGCCTCGCCGACCACGGTGATGTCCGGTTCGGCGTCGAGGAGTTGCCGCAGGCCCCGACGGACGACCTCGTGGTCGTCGAGCACGAACACCGAGATGGTCATGGATCGGTCTCCTCGTCCGGATCGGCGTCGGGATGCCTGGGCAGCGGCACGGTCCAGCACACCCGGGTGCCGCCCCTGGCCGGGATCTCGAAGTCGCACTGTCCGCCCCAGCGGTTCGCCCGCTGGACCATGTTGGCCAGGCCACTGCGGTACGGCAGGTCCCCGGGCAGCCCGAGGCCGTCGTCCTGCACCAGCAGTTCCAGCCGGGTGGCCCGCCGGTCGACGGCCACCGTGACCTGCACACCGCACGCGTGCGCGTGGCGCACCACATTGGACAGAGCCTCGCGCAGCGTCGCGATCAGGTCGCCGTGGGCGTCGGGCGGCACGACCGAGTCGAGCGGCCCCTCCAGTCGGACGGTGGGTTCGTAGCCCAATGAGACTGTGGCGTCGGAAATGGTCCGCAGGATCTCCCCGCGCAGGCTGTATGGGCCGTTCGCGGGTTCCTGCAGCGAGAAGATGCTGCGGCGGATCTCCCGGATCGTCTGGTCGACGTCGGCCACGTACGTGCTGAGCCGGTCGATGACGGGCTGGTCGTCGAGCCCGCGGACCAGGCCCTGGATGCCGATGCCGACCGCGAACAGCCGCTGGATGACCAGGTCGTGCAGGTCGCGCGCGATGCGGTCGCGCTCCTCGAACAGGGCCAGCCGCTGCCGGTCCTGCTGGGCCTCGGCGAAGTCCATCGCCTGGGCGGCGTGCCCGGCGTAGTTCTCGACCATGCGCAGGTCGTCCTCGTCGAACGGCGCGGAGCCCAGGTACTTCGCGACGATCAGCACGCCCATCGGGTGCGGGCCGGTGCGCAGCGGGACGAAAATCGCCGGCCCGAGGTCGGCGATCGGCCCGGGAAGCCGCTGGAAGGTGTGGGCGGACCGGGCGAACGCGGCCTTGCCGAGCTGCTCGATCATCCGGCCGCGCCCGGTGCTGAACACGTCGCCGGTGATGCTGTCGACGATCGGGATGCGCAGACCGTGGAACACCGGCGCCAGGGCCCCGTCGCCCGCGCGGACCGCCAGGTGCTCCGGTCCGTCGGGCACGCAGACCGCGGCGATGGCGGCATCGGGCACGGCCCGGGCGCGGGCTGCCACGAGCCGTAGCCCCTCATCGGTCTCCGGGCCGGTGCGCAGCACCGAGGTGACCTCGTTGGTGGCCCGCAGCCACTGCTCGCGGCGATGGCTGGCCTGGTACATCCGGGCGTTCTCGATCGCCAGCCCCGCCGCGGCGGCCAGCGCACCCAGGACTTCGTCGTCCTCCTCGTCGAACCCATCGCCACCGACCTCGTCGGCCAGGTACAGCGCGCCCAGGGTCGCGCCCCTGGCCCGCACCGGGACGCCGATGAACGAGCCCATCCGGGGATGGTGGTCGGGGAAGCCCACGGCGGGCGGGTGGGTGGCGACGTGGTCGAGCCGGACCGGGCCCTTCGCCTCGATCACCAGCCCGAGGACGCCTTCGCCCGACGGCAGCGCGCCGATGGCGGCCTCGGTCGCGGCATCGACACCCGTATGGGTGAACTCGACGACCTCGCCGTTCGCGCCGATGGCGGCCAGCGCGCCGTAGCGGGCGCCGACGAGCTCACAGCCCGCGACGACGATGCGCCGCATGACATTGCGCAGCGACAGGTCGCTGCCGACCGAGAGCACGGCATCCAGGAGGTGGCGGACCCGGTCCTGCGACACCTTCGCGGCGGCGGCCAGGTCGATCAGGTCGTGCAGGATCGGATCGGTGGGTCTGTCAGCGGGTCTCGGGTGCGGGTCTGGCCGCTCGGCGGGTGGCGTGTCCGTGCCGCTGTCCTCGCGGCCACGCCCGTTCTCCGCCCCTGTCTTCAACACCGCCCACCGCTTTCGCCCGGGCGCCCTGTGGCGCCTGCACCCGTGGAGGGATCGTGTCCGCTCGCGCGGGTGATACATCGATTCGTCGAATTACACGCGATCGAGTCTTTCCTTGGTACTACCGTGGCCCCATTCGTCGCTGTGCGCAAGAGCGGAAGTGACGCGGAGCTATCGGTTAATCCCCGCCGTGAAGATCGTTTAGCTGGTGACCCCTTCACGGATAGTGACGGTTCGTGCTGGTTCGACCACCCGTCGCTACGGTCGGTAGACCGGGTGGCGCAGTCCCTTGATTCTTTCGAGCGATACGACCGGGCATTCGTGAATGCATGGGACCTATTCCGACAATTCGTTCGCGGTAATCCAGCGCAAATTCCAACGGTGTGGACCGCCGCGGAAAACGGTGCGTGACAATGGTGTCACGTCGATTCGCCAGAATGCCGGCGGATCCGCGCCAAGGGTGGTCACGATCATCGCCTTGACGACGGCGGGGTGGGTGACCGCGACGATCCGCCTGCCCGGCTGAAGATCGTCGAGCCAGTCCGCGACCCGGGCCAGCAAGTCCACAATGGACTCTCCGCCGTGTGGCGCGGCCTTGGGATCGGTGAGCCAACGGGCGACCTCCTCGGGCTCGGCGCCCGCGACCTCGTCGAGCCTGCGGCCCCGCCAGCGGCCGTAGTCGCAGTCCCGCAGCCGGTCATCGATCTCGGCGCTCACCCCGAGTGCCGCCGCGGTCTGCGCACAGCGCGTCTCCGGCCCCCGTGAGGCACTGTCCACCCGACCCGGTCCGGCTACGTCGAGCGACCGCTCGACCGGTTCGTCGCGGGGAAACGCCGCCATTCGGGTGGCCGCGGTCGCGGCGTGGCTGACCACCGTCAACGTCGCGCTCATGAGATATCCCACCGTCCGAACGGCCGCGTTGACAGTGCCATCCCGGCTCCAATACTTTTCAGAGTCGACCCTGATGGTAGAAGGAAGCCGGTGAGAATCCGGCACGGCCGCGCCACTGTGATCGGTCCCGGAGCACCCGGAGCCGAAGTCAGACCCTCCACCATCGCCCCGCTCCACTGACTGGGCCGCGTGAAGCCCCGAGGAGGATCTCATGACGCATGCCGTCGCGAACCCCACCCCGATCCCGCTGAGCATCCCGATTCGGCAGACCCTGCCGTACGCGATCTTCGTGGGTGTTCTGTCCCTGCTCGCCGTGTACTTCGTCGGAGCGGAGCAGGGAGCGCTGGCGATCTTCGAGGGCACCGCTGTCCACGAACTCGTCCACGACGCGCGTCACCTGCTGGGCTTCCCGTGCCACTGACCGATTCCGTGACCGACGCTGAAACCCGGCCGGAGAGCGCTTCGGTGCTCACCGTCCGGTCGGTACTGATCTGGGGTCTGCTGGCCGGTCTGGTCGGCGGGCTCCTGGCGTTCGGGTTCGCCGCCGCTTTCGGCGAGCCCTCGGTCGACCGCGCCATCGCCATCGAGGAGGCGGGAGCGCCCGCGAGCGAGTCCCACGGGCACGGCGCCGAACCGGCCGCCGAGGAGGAAGAGGGCTTCACGCGGGCCTTCCAGTCCACGGTCGGCCTGGGCATCGGCTCCGTCGTCTTCGGACTCGGCCTCGGTGGGCTGTTCGGCCTGGCCTTCGCGTTCGCCTACGGCCGGATCGGCACCCGCACCCCGGGTTCCACCGCGCTGGCGGTGGCGGGCGTCGGCTACGTCGCGGTGGTCCTCGTGCCATTCCTGACGTACCCGGCGAACCCGCCCGCAGTGGGCAGCGCCGACACCATCGGCGACCGCACCGCCCTGTTCTTCGCGATGATCGGCATCTCCGTGGTGCTGGTGATCGCCGGGACGGTGCTTGCCCGATCGCTGACCCCGAGGCTCGGCGGCTTCACCGCCACCGCGGTGTCCGTGCTCGGGTACGTGGTCGTGGTGACAGCGGTGGCGAAGCTGCTGCCGAGCTTCCAGGAGATCCCCAAGGATTTCCCCGCCGACCTAATCTGGGACTTCCGGATCGCCTCCCTGGGCACCTCGGCGGTCCTCTGGGCAACGATCGGCACCACCTTCGCCACCCTGATGTCCCGCAGCTTGCGCCGCACCCCCTAACACAGTCGCGAGTCCCCACCTCACGACAATGAGTCCCCACCTCACGACAATGAGTTCTCATTTCGCGCC
>NZ_JBOHGC010000284.1:0-6295 GCF_050699995.1 Actinokineospora sp.
CCCCCGGCGCCCGAGCCGAGCGTGGCGGGCCCGGTCCGCAGACGTGGCTGGCGGCGCACGGGCCTGCGTCGCGAACAGTCCCGCTGACGTCCCACGCCGCCAGGCAATAGGCTCGCGGCGTGGGATCACAGATCACGCTGACCGCCCGACTGTCCCCGTCCGCGCTCGACACCCGGCGCGGGGTGGTGCGGCTGCACCGGGAAGTGCTCGACGCTCTGGGCGTGCGGCACTGGGACGCCGTCCAGCTCACCGGCGCGCGCGTCAGTTCCGCGCTGGCCGCCGAAGGTGACCCGGCGGGGCCGACCGGGGTGATCCTGCTCGACGACGTGACCATGTCCAACCTCGGTGTCACCGAGGGCGCCGAGGTGGTCGTCGCGAAGGTCGACGTCGCCCCCGCGCGTTCGGTGACCGTCGCGGGTTCCCGCCTGGCCACGACCTCGCTGACCCCGGAGACCGTTCGGTTGGCGCTGGTCGGCAAGGTCCTCACGGCGGGCGACGCGGTGTCGCTGCTGCCGCAGGACCTGTCCCCGCCGCCGGGCACGGACGTCCCCGCGGTGCGCGGCAAGCTGTCCCGCGCCATCGGCATGACGTGGACCAACGAGCTGCTCACGATCACCGCGACCGACCCGGCGGGCGCGGTCACCGTGCATCCGTCCACTGTGGTCGGCTGGCGCGACGGCCCGCGGACCGGAGAGCGCGCGCCCACGCCGGTTGCCACCGCTCCGGTCCGACCTGTCCCGCCCGTGCAGGCTGAGCCGCCGACGCCGGTCGCCGACCTGGTGGGCGCCCAGGACGCCGCCCGCGCGCTCGCCGAGTGGTTCGAGCTCGCGTTCACCCGCCCGGAACTGCTGGCGAAACTCGGTGCGGCGCCACGGCTCGGCGCGTTGGTCACCGGCCCGGAAGGGGTCGGGAAGTCGACGGTCGTCCGCTCGGTCGCCCACTCGGTCGACGCCGCCGTCGTCGAGCTGTCCGGGCCGACCGCCGCGGTGCTGGAGCCGAAGTCGACCGCCGCCCTGGTGGACAGCGCGATCGCCGAGGTCCGCGCGCACTCCGACGCGGGCAAGCCCAGCGTCCTGCTGATCACCGACATCGACGTGCTCCTGCCCGCCACGACCCCGCCGCCGGTCGCGACCGTGGTGCTGGACTCGCTGCGCGCCGCCATCGCCATCCCGCGGGTCGCACTGGTCGCGACGACCGCCCACCCCGAGGCCATCGACCCCCGCGTCCGCGGCGTCGAGCTGATCGACCGCGAACTGCGGCTGACGTTGCCCGACGGCAAGACCCGCACTGAGCTGCTGCGCATGCTGTTCCGCGACGTGCCGGTCGTGTCCGATGTGGACTACGCGGCGATCGCCGAGCGCACCCCCGGCTTCGTCGCCGCCGACCTGATCGCGCTGCGCCGCGAGGCAGCCATCCGCGCGGCGCTGCGGCACAAGGACGCGGAGGACCCGCGGATCGAGTCCGCGGACATCCTCGGCGCGCTCGACACCGTCCGCCCGACCTCGATGTCCACTTCGGACACACTGCGCACCGGCAACGTGGCGCTCGAGGACGTCGGCGACATGGTGGAGACCAAGCAGGCCCTCACCGAGGCGGTGCTGTGGCCGCTGCGCTACCCGGACTCCTTCGCCCGCCTGGGCGTCGCACCGCCACGCGGCGTGCTCCTCTACGGGCCGCCCGGTGGCGGCAAGACGTTCCTGGTCCGCGCGCTCGCGGGAAGCGGGCAGCTCAACGTGCTGTCGGTCAAGGGCGCGGAACTGATGGACAAGTGGGTCGGCGAGTCCGAGCGCGCCGTGCGCGAGCTGTTCCGCCGGGCCGCCGAGGCCGCGCCCGCGCTGATCTTCCTCGACGAGATCGACGCGCTGGCCCCGCGTCGCGGCCAGTCGTCGGACTCGGGCGTGTCGGACCGAGTCGTCGCGGCCCTGCTGACCGAGCTCGACGGGGTGGAGCCGCTGCGTGATGTGGTGGTCGTCGGCGCGACGAACCGCCCCGAACTGGTCGATCCCGCGCTGCTGCGGCCCGGCAGGCTGGAGCGGCTGATCTACGTGCCGCCGCCGGACGCCGAGGCCCGCGCGGCCATCCTGAAGGCGACCGCCCGCAACATCCCGCTGGCGCCGGACGTCGACCTGGTCGAGTTCGCCAAGCAGCTCGACGGCTACTCCGCGGCCGACTGCGCCGCCGTCCTGCGGGAGGCGGCTCTGACGGCGATGCGCGAGAGCCTGGACGCGGCCGAGGTGACCGCGGGGCATCTCGAGCAGGCGCGGGAGAAGGTGCGCCCGTCGCTGGACCCGGCGCAGCTCGCGACGCTGGAGGCCTACGCCGAGTCCCGCAAGGCGTGAGCGGACCGGCGGGGTCGACTCCCGCCGGTCCGGGCTCGATCAGATGTCGAAGACAGCGCCGGTCTCGACGAAGAGCATGCACGCGTTGCCGAACGTCTCGTCGTAGGAGACTCGGCGACCGCCCCACATGCCGGTCGCGGTCACGCGAACCGGGTCGACGTGCATCGTGCACATCCGGTCGGGGTGCACGAGCAGCGCGGTGAAGTCGCCCGTCACCGAGGCGAGCTGCGCGCATGCGGTCTCCGGGCTGCGGTGGAGCCCGCCTGCGGGCTCGCAGCGCAGTGTGCCGACCCGCATGGGGTCGCCCTCGTGCTGGTAGGTGAGGATGAGCGAGGCCGCGCTGGGCGCGGCCGAGGCAGGCTGAGCCGTCGCCACCGCGGTCGCGGCGGCGAAAGCGACGATAAGGACCTTGCGCAACATAGGTCAGTCAACCTCTCGTGGTATCGCGGTCATGATCGATGACCGAACGATTTCGAGAGTAGGCCGGTGAAAAAAGATCGCAACCCGGGCGCGATTCTTCCTTTCGCCCGTGACCGGCCGCACAATTGTCGCCCGATGGCCGCCCGCCGAATGGCGCAAACGGTGGGGTTAAGGAACCTTGCCGCTGGTCGACGTCCCGCAGGCCGGGGCGCGACGGTCCGCCGCGCCCACCGCTTCCTTTATCGGAAGCGGTTTTCGGTCAAAGGAAGTTATTCCTTGCCCGCCGCGCCGCGATAATCTTTGGTGACGATCAGGATAAGACCAGGACTCGAATCCTTGATGCCGTCGAAACGCGGCTCGACGCGAATGCCGAACTCCGCGGCCAACGCCCGCGCGGCGGCTTCCTCGGCGGTGCCGGGAACGAAGTACACGGTCGTGGTCGGGATGATCCCCTGCGAGTAGTTCCCGGTCTCGATGACGTTCCAGCCGTGGCCGGTGAGATCGTTGCGGGCACGGGAGGCCAGGTCGGCGATCGTGCTGTTGTTGTAGATCCGAACCGGCTGGTCCTTTGTGGACGGCGTGCCCGGCTCGCCGGAGCCCGGCGCGGGCGCCGAAGTGGCGGGCGGGGCCGTCGTGATGGGTGGGGCGGTCGTCGTGGTCGGCGCGGCCGACGACGTCCCCGGCTCCGACCCCGGGGTCGACGGCGGCGCGGCGGAGGGTTGCGACGCCGGGGGCGCCGAACTCTGCGGCGGCTGCTGGCCTGCCTCGCTGTCGCCGTTGCCGCCGAGCAGCGTGACGACGCCGAGGACGGTGGACACGGCGGCGACGCCGATCAGCACGAGACCGGCGATCTTGCCCGGACGTGCCGCGGACGGGTCTGTGGTCATCGCGATTCCAATCCCAGCCTCCGCACGGACCGCGCGCTGTGCCTGGTGGACCGCATCCGGCGCAGTCGCTTCACCAGCATCGGGTCGACAGCCAAGGCTTCGGTCTTTTCGATCAGTTCGTTGAGAACCTGGTAGTACCTGGTGCTCGACATCTCGAACAGTTCGCGGATCGCCTGCTCCTTGGAGCCCGCGCACTTCCACCACTGTCGCTCGAAAGCCAAGATCGTGTGATCTCGCTCACTGAGCCCGCTGGACGCTTTCGCCCGCGTGGGTCGCGGGTCCGAAAAGGCCGATGCCTCAGCGGCGTTCATCAGGCTCCTCGCCTCACGGTCTGGCGAATCCGTGCTCCCGCACCGGAATCACACAGGTGTGATCCTCAGGCGCCATTACACCACGTCACCACTCGATGTGATCGTCATGTCCTCGGCGCGTCCGTCAACGCGCAATAACTACCCTGCCCGTATGACAGTTCACCCGATCCGGATCGTCGGCGACCCCGTGCTGCACGCTCCGACCACGCCGATCGAGCGGTTCGACCACGAACTCAAGACCCTGGTCGCCGACATGTTCGAGACCATGGAGGCGGCCAACGGCGTCGGCCTGGCCGCCAACCAGATCGGCGTCGCGCTGCGCGTGTTCGTCTACGACTGCCCGGACGACGAGGGCGTGCGGCACCGCGGCACGGTGGTCAATCCCGTGCTGACCACCTCGGAGATCCCCGACGGCATGCCCGACCCGGACGACGACTACGAGGGCTGCCTGTCGGTCCCCGGCGAGACGTTCCCCACCGGCCGCGCCACCTGGGCGAAGGTCACCGGCCAGGACGTCGACGGCTCGCCCATCGAGGTCGAGGGCTCGGGTTTCTTCGCGCGATGCCTGCAGCACGAGACCGACCACCTCGACGGCTACCTCTACCTGAACCGCCTCGTCGGCCGCAACCAGCGCGAGGCCAAGCGGATGCTGAAGGCCAACAAGTGGGGCGTCCCCGGCCTCTCCTGGGACCCGTCCACCACTGAAGACCCCTTCGCCGACGACTGACAGCGCAGCTCACGTACGGACTAGTACTAAAAATGCTAGCCTGGCTCCGCACCGATGGGAGCTGCGCATGTGGGCTTTGGCCGTCCGATTCGACCTTCGCGACGAGAACGCGGCAGCGGGTTTCGACGCACTTGTCGCCGAACTTGTCCCGCAGATCACGGAGCATGAGCCGGGGACTCTGGTCTACGCCGTGCACTCCATCGAAGGCGAGCCGCTGTCCCGGGTGTTCTACGAGCTCTACGCGAGCCGAGAGGCGTTCGACGAGCACGAGCGGCAGGCGCACACGAAGAGGTTCCTCGCCGCGCGGGAGCACTACGTGGCCGATCTCCGGGTGGAGTTCCTGACTTCGCCCACGGGCATGGGACTGCACCCGTGAAGCCACCGGACGCGAAGGCTCTGGGACGGCAGGTCGCGTTCCACCGAAGCAGGCTGGGACTCTCGCAGCGCGAACTCGCCGCACGGCTGTCACGCTCCGAGAGCTGGGTCAGTCAGGTCGAGCGCGGCGTACGCCAGGTCGACCGCATGTCGGTTCTCGAGAAGATCGCGGAAGTTCTCGACGTGCCACTGTCCGAGCTTGCCACGGACAGCGTCGTCGCGGCCCCGGAACGGCCGCGGGCCGCGACAGCGCTCAGCCTCGCGCTGTGTTCCAGCGACGCGCTTCACGCTGTGCTCTCCGAGGTCACACCGGTTGATGTGCAGCGGCTGAGCCTTCGCGCGGACCAGGCTTGGGAGTTCGCGCACGAGTCCCGCCATGAGGATCTGAGCCATCTTCTGGGCACGCTGATCCCCGAACTCGAATACGCGTCGAGGAAGACCACGGGGGCGAACCGCCGACACCTCTGTGCCGCCAAGGCGAAGGCTTATCACGCGGCGGCAGGCGTGTTGTCGAAGCTGGGCGAGACGGCCGCGGCCTGGGTGGCCGTGGACCGCTCGATCGCGGCGGCCGAGGACGCCGATGACCCGTTGCTGATGGGCGCCGGAGCCTTCCGCCTAGCCATCGTCTTTCAACAAGCGCGACGGTTCGACCTGGTGAAGCGCACCGCGACCACAGCAATCACCGCGCTCAGCCGGTTGGCCGAGAAAGGCGACCTTGGCGCTATCGCGCTCAGCGGAGCCCTGTTCCTCCAACTGTCGGTGGCGTCAGCCCGATCGAACGAAGGTGACGAGGCCTACTCGTACCTGGCGAAGGCCGGTCGAGCGGCCAAGCGGATCGGCGCGGACACCAACAACCACAACACGGAGTTCGGGCCGACGAATGTCGCGCTCCACGAGATCAGCATCGCGGTCGAGTTGGGCGACGCCGGTCGAGCGCTGCGCGTGGCGGAGAAGGCGGATGTGTCCTCACTTTCCCCTGAACGACAGGCTCAGATGCTGATCGACGTGGCGCGGGCACATGCGCAGCGCCGCCAGACATCGGCACTGCTCGAGACGCTCCGCAAGGCGTATGGGATCGCTCCCGAGCAGGTGAGCGCCCATCCGACAGTCCACGATCTCGTGCGGGACGCACTTCGCGATGGCGACATCAACACACCAGACCTGCGAAAGCTCGCTTCGGCTCTCAACATCGTCGCCTAGTCGCATATTTTGTACTAGCTCACATTTTTATTCTTG
>NZ_JBOHGC010000285.1:0-1101 GCF_050699995.1 Actinokineospora sp.
GTTCTACTTCGCGGCGCTGTGCGACCCGACCGCGAACACCAACGGCATCGGCGTGGTCAAGGGCACGTTCGTGGGCGGTGCGCTGGTGTGGCAGACGCCGCAGGTGGTCATCTCGGGCAACAACAACTCCGTCATCTACGACAAGGAATGGCTGGCGGTGGATCCGACCCAGGGCAACCTCTACCTGATCTACGCCAAGTTCACCTTGGGAGTAAACGCGACCAACCAGATCGACTTTCAGCGCAGGGTCTCGCCGCTCTTCATCTGGTCGACCCCCACGACGCTCTCCTCCGGCGCCGACGCCGGCCGGGTGCAGGGTGCGCGGGTCGCTCTCGGGCCCGCGGGGGAGGTCTGGGTGACCTGGAATGCAATCGGTAAGGGTAAGGGTAACGGTTTCCCGCCCGAGCCCACCGACGAAGATCACATGAGGGTGAGACGTGCACCCGCGGGCGGAAGCTCCTTCGGCGCCGAGGTGACGGCCGTCCACCAGTACACCAACTTCGGCAACGGGGCGCCCGGATTCAATCGCGGCACCGGCTTCGCGTTCCCCGGCATCGCCATCGACCGGAGCGGCGGGCTCCACAACGGCCGCGCCTACCTCACCTGGAACGAGTCGGTCGATTTCTACAACGACAACTTCGACGGTGTTCCCATCATCAACGAGTCCGAGCCTAACGACACGCCCGGGACCGGCGACTCATTCACGATGGGCGACAGGCTCTCGGGCAACATCAGCTCGAGCACCGATTTCGACTACTGGAGCTTCTCCGGGACCGCGGGCCAGACCATCATCTGCGAGTACGACGGGAGCGGCGCCCCGAGCCTCGATCCGTCGTTCCGGCTCTTCTGCACCGACGGCACCACCCGCCTGGGGTTCTCCGAGCCCGGCCTCGGCGGATTCGGGCTCATCGTCTTCACCCTCCCCGCCACGGGGACCTATACCCTCCGCGTCGCGGCGTTCTCCGGCACGGGCGCGTATACCATCAGGACCGTCCTCAACGGCACGGTCACCGAGCGGGCCCGCGACCACCGCGACGTCTTCACCTGCTTCTCGGACAACGGGACGGCCTGGTCGACACCGGTCCGCGTGAACGCCGAGCC
>NZ_JBOHGC010000286.1:0-3054 GCF_050699995.1 Actinokineospora sp.
CCTCGAGGAGAGGCGGCAGGGCCGCGGCCTCGTTGTACGCGGGAAGCACGATCCACACCTCCGCACCGTCCGTGGGCCGGACCGCTGACCCGACAGGGTTGCGTTGTGCTGCCTCGCTGCTCATGGCGGCCGAGTGCGCTCGAGGCGCAGCAGGCGGGCCATGTTGATCGCCTCGCGCGCCTCCACAGTGTACGACGCCTGGCCCAACGCTGCGATCAGTGTCTCGACCGACGGCGGGACCGGCGGGACCGTCACAATCCACACCCGGGGATGCTGCACCAGCATGCTCACGACGGCCGGCAGACGCACGCCGCCCGGACCGATGACATCCGCGCCGTTGGGGGTCAGCGCAATCCGGGGCTCGGGGCCGCGGAAATAATAGTTCACTGGAATTCGAGCGAATCCAGGCAGAAACACGATCACGTCCCCGTCCCGAGTCTGGGCGGCGAGGGTCTGAGACACCTTTCGCCAGTCGAAGACATCCAGCCGCGGCTGCCGGTAGAACCGCACCAAGGCGCTGGCGTTCACCAGCATCATCACACCCAGGCCGACGACCACGACGGTGCGCATCCAGCCAGGCGACCTGGTAGTGGCGATTCCGCTCGCCGCCAGCATGGCCAGCGGCGGGAGCGCGAACAGGAGATAGCGCGGGGCGAAGACATGGATCGCGTACGACACGGCGAACGATGAGACCACCGGGACGATTCCGGCGCACACGAGCAGCGCCGGCGCGCCGCGGTCGCGGGACACGGTCCGGTATCCCCCGATGGCCGCTGCCGCGGCCAGGCTGATGAGGACCCATGCGAGTGTCCGCGGAAGGGCCTCCGACCCCACCACGTCAAACACCGGACGCCCCAGGGTCAGATAGGCCATGGTGTCCATCAAGAGCAGGGGGCTGAGGGGGGGCCGAAATGCTGGCCACGCCCTTCCGCTGGAGATTTGGCCGACCATCGCCGGCAGCCACGGGAGCAGGACTACCACGACGCCCGCGCCGGCGATTACCCACTTCTGCCACACGCGCGCAGCCGGCCGGCGCCAGACCAGATAGATGGCCTGCGACGCGATGACAAAGAAGCCGTAATAGTGGCCGAAGACCATCGCGGCGGTGGCCGCAACGTACGCAAACCACGCCCGCGGCCGTTCAGCCTCCACCGCCGTCCAGAGCGCCCACCACGAGCACAGCGCGGTCAGCGAGAGCAGCCCGTACATCCGGGCCTCCTGGCCGGCGGCGACCTGCGACGGCGCGATGGCCACGAGGGCCGCAGCCACCAGGGCGGCCGCCGGGCCGACCAGACGGCGACCGAACAGCCAGGTGACCAGGACGACGGCGACGCTGAAGATCATCGACGGGAGCCGCACCGCGATCTCGCCGTCACCGAACAGCCGCATCCAGACGTGGAGCATCAGATAGTACAGCGGCGGGTGCGCGTCGTTCAGCGCGGTAATCGTCAGCAGCCGCCCGATTGGCAAGGAGGCCACGAACACGCTATACGTCTCGTCGAACCAGAGGGATTTGGCCGCCAGCCTCGCGATCCGCAGGGCAGCGGCGGCCGCGACGACGGTTGCGGCGGCGACAGACCACGGCGGAGGTACCCTCACGGACGCGGGGTTTCGGCGGTGCCCGTCTACGAACCTGTCAGGGCACCTACGGAAGTGACTCGGACTGCGTTGCCGATCCGTCCCCGTTGAGTGTCAGCGTGACGATGCCGGTGTTCACGGGCCCACACTTCGCCGGCGTACTGTCACCTGTGGCCAGGAGTTCAAGCCGCGCCGTGGTCCCGTCGGTCGCCAGTCCGTAGTCCCAGCAGCCATCGGCATCATCAGGGGGCGTGAACGAAAAGGTGGCAGGCATGTTGGCGCTCGTCAACCCGGCCCAGGTGCCGTATTGGACGTAGTAGGCCCATGCGATGGTGCGCAGTTCCTGCAGGACATGGTCGGCTTCCGTCACGAACGCGTGCCGCCGCGTCCCCAGGTAGCGCGGGACGGCGAGGCTGATCAACAGGCCGAGCACGGCCAGGACGACGAAGATCTCGATCAGCGTGAAGCCGCCTTCGGCCGACCGGGCGCGTTTGCGCGCACCCGTCTGGCTCACGGCAGACTCACCGCACGCGAGGACGATCCATTGCCGCTCACTGTGAGCGTCACGGTGCCGGTGTTCACGGGGAGGCACTTCACAGGGGTGGTATCGCCCGTGGCCCGCAACACGATCACCGTGGCGGTCGCGTCGGACTCCAGGTCGTAGTCCCAGCACCCCACGGCATCAGGGGGCTCCACGAATCCGAACGTCGCCGACACATTGGCCGCGGTGATCCCGGACCACCCTCCGTACTGCGTGTAGTAGCCCCACGCCAGGGACTTCAGCTCGTCGAGCACGGTGTCGGCTTCGGCGATGAACGCGTCGCGCCGCACACCGAGGTACCGCGGCGTGGCCAGGGCGACGAGTATGCCGAGGATCGCCAGCACGACAACCAGTTCGATCAGGGTAAAGCCACGATCAGGCCTGCGTATAAATCTTGCCATGAGTGCTCCCTGCCATAAAATGCCGGACGCCGTCGCGCACCCGTGTGAACTAAGAATCCACACAGGGTGTGCCCATGCGCAGAAAAGCCTAGACGTTCGACCGGGATCAGGTGAGTGCCTCTCACCAAACACGAAGGTGGCCCGTACTACGGGCCACCTCTACGCCGGTAGGTCTCGAGCGTGATCTACGGCAGCGACTGGGTTCGTGACGAGGAGCCGTCGCCGCTGAACGTCAGGTTAATCGAGGACGCGGCCACCCCGCCAAGCGGAGTGCACCGAGAGGGCGCGGCCGTGCTCTGCGCACTCATCTGGATCACGGTGGCGACGCCGCCCACCGAGATGCTGTAGTTCCAGCATCCCGCTCCGGGAGCCGTGAATCCAAACGCGGACGGAATGACGCCCGCGGCGATGCCGCTCCAATCACTGTATTGCTGGTAGTACGCCCACGCCAGCGTCTTCAGCTCCTGCAGGACGTTGTCCCCCTCGGCGACCAGGGCGTTCCGGCGAGCGCCCAGGTACCGGGGCACCGCCAGC
>NZ_JBOHGC010000287.1:0-1669 GCF_050699995.1 Actinokineospora sp.
CGCCCGGCCGGTCGCCGACATCCGCGTACCGCGGGAACGCGCGACCGTGGTCGTTGCCCTTGACATCTCCAACTCGATGGCGGCGACAGATGTCGCGCCGAACCGTTTCGAGGTCGCGAAGACCGCCGCCACCGAGTTCGTCCGCAGCATGCCCGAGCAGTTCAACGTCGGCCTCGTCTCCTTCGCCGGTACGGCGACCGTGGTGGCGCCGCCGAGTACGGACCACCAGGCGGCGATCGATGCCATCGGCAACCTCAGGATGTCGAACAGCACCGCGATCGGCGAGGCCGTACTGACCAGCCTGCAGGCGGTCCGCTCGCTGGACGCGGCTGCCGCTGAGGATCCGCCGCCCGCCCGGGTCGTCCTGCTGTCCGACGGTGGGAACACCTCGGGCCGTCCGATCGACGAAGGAGCCAACGCGGCCACCGAGGCCGGCGTGCCGGTGTCGACGATCGCGTACGGAACGCCCGAAGGCACGGTCACCATCGAAGGCCGGTCCGTACCGGTCCCCGCCGACACCGAGTCCTTGCGCGGGCTCGCCGATGCGACCAAGGGTTCCTTCTACTCCGCCGAGAGCGACGAGGAACTCCGCGACGTGTACTCCGACCTCCAGTCGTCGATCGGCTGGACCACCGAGGAACGCGAGATCACCAACCTGGTGGCGGGAATCGCCCTGGCCGCGGCACTTCTGGCCGGCCTGGCCTCGCTGCTGTGGTTCTCCCGCCTCCCGTGAGCTTCGAGGAGCCTTCATGAGCCCGCATCTCGGTCACCCCTTCCGCGGCCCGCACTACCAACCCGGGCCGCCGCCGGCCCCGCCCACTGCTCGGCATGCGGCTCCGTCGCCGTTGAGCACCCCCTTCTCCGTCACCCCGGCCTCCGCCCTGTCGGCTCCCCCCTCTCCGGCGGCGGCACCTCAGGCCGGGGTGACGGACCCCGTACGCCGGCGTACTGGGCGGGCGCTGGCGACCGGGATCGCCCTGTCGGTCCTGGCCGGCGGACTCGCCGGTGCGGTGACGGGTGGAGCCTTCGACCCCTCCGACCCCGTCGCCGCACCGGTCGAGCTGCCTCAAGCCTCAGCGCCGTCGGCGGGCGCGGGCGGCTCGTCGATCGCGTCCGCAGCCGCGAGTGTCCTGCCCGGGGTGGTGTCGGTCCGGGCGGGGCGGGCGACCGGGTCCGGGTTCGCGGTTGATCAACAGGGCCACGTGGTCACCAATGCCCACGTGGTGGAAGGAGCCCGCAATGTCTCGCTGGTCCTGTCGAACGGCCGGAGGCTCGACGCGGACATCATCGGCGTCGACTCCGACAACGACCTGGCCGTCCTGCAGGTCAGCGCGGACGCCGGCAACTCGGGACTGCGCGCGCTCACGCTCGGCCGCTCGTCGCAGCTCCGGGTCGGTGATCCGGTGCTGGCGGTCGGGTCACCGCTCGGCCTGGAAGGGACAGTGACCGCGGGGATCGTCAGCGCGGTCAACCGGCAGGCGGAGTTCGGCGACAACGGCAACCGGCAGACCGCGATCCAGACCGATGCGGCCATCAACCCGGGCAACTCCGGAGGTCCACTGGTCAACGCGGCCGGTCAGGTGGTCGGCGTCAACACCGCCATCGCCACCCTCGGCAGCTCCAGCCGCTCCGGCAACATCGGCATCGGCTTCGCCATCCCGGTCGACCG
>NZ_JBOHGC010000288.1:0-6936 GCF_050699995.1 Actinokineospora sp.
TTCGGCCTCGCCGAAGACCGCAGGCATGTGAGGCTGCCCCGCATCGGGGTCATCCGCACCCACGAGTCGACCCGCACACTGGCCCGGCACGTCGAGCGCGGCACCGCCCGGATCCGCTCGGCCACGATCACCTACCGGAGTGGGCGGTGGTTTTGTGCGTTCTCCGTGGAGATCGACCGCCAGGATCGAGCCCCGACCCGACCGGACACGGTGGTCAGGGTGGATCTCGGGATCACGTCGCTGGCGGTGCTCTCCACCGGCGAGGTCATCGCCAACCCGAGGCACCTCGACGTGGCGTTGCGGGAGTTGCGCAGGTTGGGGCGGCAGGCTCGCGTCGGACCGGCCCGGACCGGCGCACCCACCGTGCCCCTCGGTGCGGTGGCGCAAGACCCAAGCGCGGATCGCCCTGCACACGGCGGTGGCTGACGCCCGCCGCGACGGGCTGCACAAGCTGTCGAGCCGCCTGGTCCGCACCCACGGCACGATCGTGCTCGAAGACCTTCACGTGGCCGGGATGCTGGCCAACCGGCGCCTGGCCCGGCATGTCGCCGGGGTCGGGATGGGGGAACTGCGCCGGCAGATCACCTACAAAACGGGGTGGGCCGGGGGCCGTGTGCATGTGGCGGACAGGTGGTTCCCGTCGTCGAAGACCTGCTCGGCCTGTGGCGCGGTGAAAAGCCAAGCTGCGCCTGTCCGAACGGACGTTCCACTGCGACCAGTGCGCGTTCACGCTTGATCGTGATCTCAACGCCGCCCGCAACCTCGCCCAACTGGTGGGCGAGGTCGCGGGTGGCATGTCCTCCCCGAGTTGCGGGGCGACACGAAACGAGCCCGATGGAAACCCATGTCAGACCCGCGTCATGCGGGCAGCGGGTACCGCCACGGGAAGACCCACGAGGTCAACGCCGCACCGCGAGGTGACGGCTCACGACACGTCATCACACGTTTCGTGAACGGTTCGAGGTCGAAAGCGCGACCGGCCGCACACGTGGCGTGGTCAACCCGCTGACCGCGCCCACGCACGCGATCACCTGCGGGTGCTGAAAGCGTTTCAGCAGGCCGGAGCGGGGTAGCCAGAAGGGATCCGTTTTGTTCCTTTCGCTCCGGAAGGAGACGACATGTCAACCGGCACGATCATCGGCATCGTCATCGCCGTCGTCGTGCTCCTCGTGGTGATCGCGGTCCTGGCCATGATGCGCAGGCGCCGCACGCACCTGCGCGAGCAGTTCGGCGCGGAGTACGACCGCACCGTGCGCGAACACCCGCGCCGCGAGGCCGAGCGGGAGCTGGCCCAGCGCGAGAAGCGGCACGCGAAGCTCGACATCAAGGAGCTCTCGCCGACCCTGCGCGACCGCTACTCCCAGCACTGGGCGCTCGTGCAGGAGCAGTTCGTCGACCGGCCCAGCCCGTCGGTCGAGGAGGCCGACCGGCTCGTGACCGCGCTGATGGCTGAGCGGGGTTACCCCACGGAGGACTACGACCAGCAGGTCGCGGACCTGTCCGTCGGCCACGCCCAGACCTTGGAGCACTACCGCGAGGCGCACGAGATCAAGGAGCGCAACGCCAGCACCCAGGTCTCCACCGAGGAACTGCGCGCCGCGATGGTCCATTACCGAGCGCTGTTCGACGACCTGCTCGGGCCCGCCGAACACCGTACAAACCAGCGATAGCCGCGGAGGCATCCGTGCGACACGACACCGAACACCAAGATCCCCGACGACAACAAGATGAACGAGAGCGGAGCCAGAACCCACCGGATGTCGACTTATCGCAATCGGATGAGGACAAACGGACGATGGAGGACAGCCGCTCCGCCGATGTCCCCACTCGACGGGCGCCCACGCACGACGAGACCCCGGACGCCCGGCCCGGACAACCTCGCGGGCCGATGGCAAGACAGCCGGGCGGGTCGATGGGTCCGGGACAGCCCGGCGGCGCGGGCATGACCCAGCCGCACGGGGGCCTGGTCCCGCCCACCGAGGCCGACATGTCGGTCCCGCCAGGCGAGGCGTCCGTCGCGCGGGAAGCGAGCCGTCCCGCCGCGGGCCCGCGGTCCACGGACCGCATCGCGCCTGAGGTCGACCAGTCCGATCGCGCCGGGCAGCCCGGCAAGATGTTCCAGTCCGAGGAGGCGACGCGGCTGCGCGGTGAGTGGCAGCGGGTTCAGGCGACCTTCGTCGACAACCCCCAGGAAGCGGTGCGGGGAGCGGACGCGCTGGTCACCGAGGTGATCCAGAGCCTGCAGAACTCGATGGCCGACCGCCACAAGGCACTGCGCCGGTCGACTCAGGACACCGAGGAACTGCGTCAATCTCTTCACCAGTACCGAGCCCTGCTCGACCAACTGCTGGACGCGTGACAAAACCGCGAGTCGTCCTTCCAACCCCCGGCGGAAGGGCGGCTCGCGGTTTTGTCGTACGGGTGCGGCAGACTGGCGGTGTCGAAAGGAGTTCCTGTGTACGCCTTGTTCGACACGGCCATCGGTCGCTGCGGTGTGGCGTGGGGGCCGAACGGGATCACCGCTGTCCAACTCCCGGAGAAGGACGACTCGGCCACGGTTCGGCGCCTGGGAGCCGGCGAGGAGAGCGACCCTCCCCCGCAGGTGCTTGAGGCGATCGAGCGAATGACGGCGCTGCTGGCGGGTGAGGCCGACGACCTCGCCGACATCGTGCTCGACCCCGCCGGGATTCCCGAGTTCCACCAACAGGTCTACCGCGTCGCCCGGGCCATCCCGCCGGGCCGGACGCTCACCTACGGCGAGGTCGCCCGCGAGCTGGGCATGCCCGGTTCGGCGCAGGCCGTGGGCCAGGCGCTGGGCCGCAACCCGTACCCGATCATCGTTCCGTGCCACCGGGTGCTCGGCGCGGGCGGCAAGATCGGCGGGTTCTCCGCGGGCGGCGGGTCCGCGACGAAACTCCGCATGCTCACCATCGAGGGCGCGGCGCCCAACGGGCAGCCGTCACTGTTCTGACGGAGCCGAGGGGGCCGGGTGCCCCCTCGGCTGCGGCCTTCAGCTCGTGTAGTCCGCCACCAGGCTCACGCCCGAGTAAGCGGAGTAGCCGTACATGGTCACGTGGTACGTGCCCGCCTGCGCCGTGCTGAACGCGCACCGCTCGGTGGACGAGCCGGCGACCGACCGGCAGTCGTAGGAAGTGGTCGACGCCGCGCTGCCGAACCTCACGTACAGGTCCATGTCGCCCGTGCCGCCCGAGGTCGAGAACGACAGGTTCGTCGCGCCCGCCGGGACGGCCAGGGTGTACGCGGTCGACGATCCGGACGCGCCGGACAGGCCGGTGACCGCGACGCCCTTGGTCAGCTGGTTGGTCGGCGTCGCGGCGCCGCCGCGGAAGGCGGCGATGGTGGCCTTCGTCTGCTCGAGGACGCGCGCGTTGTCACTGCGGTCGGTGGTGCCCATCGCGACCCCGTTGTAGGTCTTGCGCGGGTTCGACCAGTGGTTGAGGCGCGGGCAGCTCGACGAGCAGTTGTAGGCCATGATCGTGCGCCACGAGCTGCCATAGCGGTAACCGTGGCCGTAGGCGTACGGCGTGTTGTTCGAGTCGGTCGCCGGGTCGTGCCGGGCGGACTGCAGGTGGCCGATCTCGTGGCCGAAGCTGTAATACCCGGTCGCGCAGCTGCGGGCCACCACGGCGAACGCGGTCGCCGCCGAGGAGCCGATGCCCGAGGCGATGCCACACGACGAACTGGCGTTGAGGACCAACACGTTCACGTCGGCGGCGTGCTGGTCGCGCAGGGCGTGCACGCCGTCCATGTAGCCGTCGCTGGTGTTGCGGAAGCGGCTGAGGTCGGTCGACATGCCCGCCTCGGTGTAGTTCACCGTCGAGTAGTGGGCCAGTTCCAGGGTGATCCCGACCCCGGAGTTGAGGTAGCCCTTGTTGGTCTCGGAGACGGCCAGGTCGACCAGCGCGCGCATGTCACCGCTGTAGCCGTTCACGGCCTGCTGGGTCGCGACGACCTGGACCCGGATCACCGTGTTCGCGGCGATGCTGGAGCTTTCCGTCGCGGGCATGGCGATCGTCGGCAGGCCGCCCGCGACCCGCGGGTGGTCCTGCGGCATCTTCGACTCATCGACCTTGAGCACCGCGTGCCTGCCGCCCGCAACCGGGTGGATCTGGTACAGCACACCGGAAACCCGGACCGTGCCGGTGACACCGTCGCCCGAACGCAGCAGCGTCACGGAGTTGTACTCGTCGGTGCCGACCTCGGCCGGACCGCCCGCGCGGGCGATCGCGGTCTCGCGCACCTGCCCGGTCCACAGCGTGTTGCCGCTTCCCGTGGTGCTCGCGTTGTCGCACACCGCGGTGACCGTGCGGTCGCCCAGGTCCAGCGAGATCAGCTCGGTGCCCGAGCCGACCGCGGCTGCGTTGGCGCGCTTGATCCGGACCGCCGCGTTGGCGGACCGTTCCTTGCGCAGGTTCTCCGCCTGGCTCACGTCGAGCGCGGTCGTGTCCTCGGCGAAAAGGGGGACGGCCACTGGGCGGGGCTCTGCGGAAGCGGTGGGCAGGACAGCCAGGAAACTCACACCCAGTCCGAGAACTGCGAGTGTGGACAGGGTTTTCCGTCGTCGCTTCATTACTCTCCCTCGCGCGGCAACCCGACGCGTGCCCCACGCGAGCAGGGGTCGGTGCGCAAGCGGTCGCGCACGGCGAGGCAGGCGCCGTGGTTGGTAATGAGATTCGGACGTTATCCACGCGATCCCGCCGTGCACAGACGCGCGACAGGGTTACCGCTTACCAGATAAAGGAAAGTGGCGGTTTAGCGACGTTGTGCATGGAGTCGGTCAGCGATTCTGGTCGCCGGGCAGCGGAACGTACTCGACCACACCGTCCACAATGGACGACTTGAGTTCCCCGCGGACCACCAGCACATCGAGGTGCGCCGCAGTCTCCCCCACCGCGAGCGTGCGGTTGAAGGTGTCCAATTCATCGAAAGCGCGACCGCGCCGGGTCCACGTGAGCCGGCTCGCAGCCTCGAACGCCGTCGCCGCGCCTTCGCGGACGACGGCCTCGGTCGCGGCGAGGCGCTCCTCGTGGTGCAGGAGCAGTTCGTCGACGCGGGTGTGGACGCTGTCGGTCACCGGGCCGTGCGCGGGCAGCAGGCGCATGTCCGGCAGGGTGCGCATGAGCCGCAGCGAGTCGAGGTAGGCGCCCAGCGGCAGTTCCGCGCGGGCGGGCTCGAACCCGATCGACGGGGTGATGTGCGGCAGCACGTGGTCACCGGAGAACAGCAGCGACGCGGCCGGGTCGGCGAACACGACGTGGCCGCGGGTGTGGCCGGGGGTGGGCACGGCCCGCAGGGTGCGGTCGCCGACCTCGATGTCCTGGGAGCCGGGGATCCAGTCGTCGGGCAGTTCGTAGGTCGCCCTGGCCTGGTCGGCGTTGTCCCGGGTGTAGAGACCCCGCAGCTTCTCCACCAGGTCCGTGGCGCCCCAGCGGGCGATCTCGGCGAGCTGCGCGTCCCCGGAGCCTGCGCGCACGGCGTCGAAGTTCGGCTGCTCCCCGACCCCGAGCGCGATCCGCGCGCCGAACAGCCGCCGCAGCTCGACAGCCAGCGTGTAGTGGTCGCGGTGCATGTGGGTGATCAGGAACCGGCTGATGTCCTCGAACCCGAACCCGATCGAGCCAAGGGACGATTCCAGCAGGTCACGGGCCTCTTGCAGGGCCCAGCCGGAGTCGATGAGGACCAGCCCGCCCGCGCTTTCGACCGCGTAGACGTTGACCGCGTGCAGGCCGTCGTTCGGCAGTGGGAGCGGGATCCGGTGCACCCCAGGGGCGACTGGAAACGCGCCTGGCTCGGTCCACGGACCTGTTCCCGCACCCATTGTCGCCTCCCGAAGTAGTTGCCTCACGCAACGGTTAGTTCACCGAACAGTAGCAAGCCGCGCCGCGAGTCCCTATGGTTCCTCGCGGGAACGCAGGAGGGAGCGGTATGCCGGTCGACCGCGAGACCAGCGACAGCAGGCGCCTGTCCCAGGCCTTGTCGACGGGCCCGTTCAGCCTGGCCCTGCGGCTCGCGCTCAAGTCGAGCGGCCTGAGCCTGGACCGCGTCCAGTTCCGCCTCCGCGAACGCGACGCGGCGGTGAGCAAAACGGCGCTGAGCAACTGGCAGAGCGGCCGGACCCAGCCAGAACGCCCCGACTCGCTGCGCGCGCTGGCCGTGTTGGAGGACATGGTCGGCGTCCCCCCGGGTGCGCTGTCGAGCCTGCTGGGCCCACCACGCCCCCGCGGCCGCTGGCTCACCCAAAGCCCCGGCGAAATGCGCGCCGACCAGGCCTGGGCCCGACCGGACGGCCTGGCCAGAGCGCTGCAGCGGATGGGCACCGGCATCGAGGCGATCAACCGGGTCGCCAAGATCGCCACCCACCTCACCTCGACCGTGGACGCCCAACGGCGGATGCGGACCGTAGGCCACCACATCGTCTTCCGCGCCGAACGCGACGGGACAGACCGCTACACCGGGGCATACCGAAGCGACGTCGGCGACTGCCTCGACATCACCGACACCATCGGCTGCCGCCTCGGCCGCAGACG
This sequence comes from Actinokineospora sp., assembly GCF_050699995.1. Classification (GTDB taxonomy): domain Bacteria; phylum Actinomycetota; class Actinomycetes; order Mycobacteriales; family Pseudonocardiaceae; genus Actinokineospora. Next base: position 6,549 of record NZ_JBOHGC010000288.1, read on the forward strand.
CCAGGACGCCGAAACCGGTTTCACCACGTACGAACTGCTACTGGACCACCCCGCCCGCGCGGGAGACCTCGTCACGATCGGCTTCACGGTCCAAACCGACGCCGAGGAGCGCTACCACTCGCAGCGCCTCGGCAGGCTGTGCCGGGTTTACTCGGTGCAGGTCCAGTTCGACCCCACCGCCCTGCCGGTGCGGGTTTACCGGACGTACCTGCCCACCATCGGGGATGTCCCGCAGGAAGAGGTAGAAGTCCCCCTGGGCACCAGCTGCGCCGCACAGTTCGCGGTGTTGGACCCGGTGCCCGGCATCTACCGACTGGCCTGGGACTGGGACTGTCGGGGGGGGGGGGGGGGGGGGGGGGGGGGGGGGGGGGGGGGGGGGGGGGGGGGG
>NZ_JBOHGC010000289.1:0-2016 GCF_050699995.1 Actinokineospora sp.
GCTCCGGCCGGTGGCGGCGGCGGTTTCCGTGGCGGCGGTGGTCGTCCCGGTGGCGGCGGCGGTCGCGGCGGCGCCGCGGGTGCCTTCGGTCGCCCCGGTGGTCCTTCTCGGCGTGGCCGCAAGTCGAAGCGGCAGAAGCGCCAGGAGTCCAGGGACAACATGCAGGCGCCCAGCGTCGGCGGCGTCCGCCTGCCCAAGGGCAGTGGCGAGACGATCCGACTCGCGCGTGGCGCCTCGCTGACCGACTTCGCCGACAAGATCAACGCCAACCCGGCCTCGCTGGTGCAGGTGCTGTTCCACCTCGGTGAGATGGTCACCGCGACCCAGTCGGTCTCGGACGAGATCCTGGAGCTGCTCGGCTCCGAGATGAACTACACGGTTCAGGTTGTTTCTCCGGAGGAGGAAGACCGCGAGCTGCTCGACTCGTTCAAGATCAGCTACGGCGAGGACGCGGGCGAGGAAGAAGACCTGCAGGCTCGCCCGCCGGTCGTGACCGTCATGGGTCACGTCGACCACGGTAAGACCCGACTCCTCGACACCATCCGCAAGACGACGGTGCACGAGGGCGAGGCCGGTGGCATCACCCAGCACATCGGCGCCTACCAGGTCGCGACCTCCCTCGAGGGCGTCGAGCGCCTCATCACCTTCATCGACACCCCGGGTCACGAGGCGTTCACCGCCATGCGTGCGCGTGGTGCCCAGGCGACCGACATCGCCGTGATCGTGGTGGCCGCGGACGACGGCGTCATGCCGCAGACGGTCGAGGCGATCAACCACGCCCAGGCCGCAGGCGTGCCGGTCGTGGTCGCGGTCAACAAGATCGACAAGGAAGGCGCGAACCCGCAGAAGATCCGCCAGCAGCTCACCGAGTACGGGCTGGTCGCCGAGGAGTACGGCGGCGACACCATGTTCGTCGACATCTCGGCCAAGCAGGCCGTGAACATCGACGGGCTGCTCGAGGCGATCCTGCTGACGGCGGACGCGGCGCTCGACCTTCGGGCCAACCCCGACATGGAAGCCCAGGGCGTTGCCATCGAGGCGCACCTCGACCGCGGTCGCGGTCCGGTCGCCACGGTGCTCGTCCAGCGCGGTTCGCTCCGCGTGGGTGACTCGATCGTCGCGGGCGACGCCTACGGTCGCGTGCGTCGGATGGTCGACGAGTTCAACGAGGACGTCACCGTGGCCCTGCCGTCGCGGCCGGTCCAGGTGATCGGTCTGACGTCGGTTCCCGGCGCGGGCGACACGTTCCTCGTGGTCGAGGAAGACCGCACCGCACGGCAGATCGCCGAGCGGCGCGCGGCGAGGAACCGGGCGGCGCTCAACGCCACCAGGCGCAAGCGCGTCAGCCTGGAAGACCTCGACGCGGCGCTGAAGGAGACCAGCTCGCTCAACTTGATCATCAAGGGCGACAACTCGGGTACCGTCGAGGCACTCGAGGACGCGCTCACGAAGATCGATATCGGCGACGAGGTCGAGCTGCGGGTCATCCACCGCGGCGTCGGTGGCATCACCGAGGGCGACATCAACCTGGCGACCGCGTCCGACGCGATCGTGATCGGGTTCAACGTCCGCTCCGAGGGCAAGTCGACCGAACTCGCGAACCGCGAGGGCATCGACGTGCGCTACTACACGGTGATCTACCAGGCGATCGACGAGATCGAGGCGGCCCTCAAGGGTCTCCTCAAGCCGATCTACGAAGAGGTCGAGCTGGGCCGCGCGGAGGTTCGCGACGTGTTCAAGTCGTCCAAGGTCGGCACCATCGCCGGTTGCATGGTCATGTCCGGCGAGATCCGACGCAACGCCAAGGCCCGCCTGATCCGCGACAGTGTCGTGATCAACGAGGGCCTGCCGATCAGCTCGCTTCGTCGCTTCAAGGACGACGCGACCGAGGTCCGCGAGGGCTTCGAGTGTGGTCTGACGCTCGGGTCGTACAACGACCTGCGGGTCGGCGACCTGATCGAGACCTACGAGATGCGCGAGAAGCCGCGCGCCTGATGTCATGCCGCCGGGGCGCCC
>NZ_JBOHGC010000290.1:0-1440 GCF_050699995.1 Actinokineospora sp.
GGCCTGCTGTGTCGCATGGTGTCGGCTGGTGCCGGGCGGTTCCCGTCTTCTCGGGCTCGCCTCGGGCTCGCGTGTGCCGGATTCTGTTGGGCCGTCGAGCCGTCGGGAAGGGCTGTTCTGGTGAGCGTGGCGGTGGTACTGGAGCGGTCCGGGCTGACGCCGTCGGAGACGTGTTCAGTTGGTGGAACGTGCTCGCGGCGGGATCGGCCAGGCGGGTTGGCCCGTGCGCAGTGGATAGAAGTGTTGCCACCACCCTCCATGGTGGGTACATTCTTATCCATGCCTGTCGAGGTGACTGATTTGCCGCCGACTTTCACCACGGCCACCGCTCGCGCTGTCGGACTGCACCCGCGCGAGTTGTATCGGATGCGAGACGCGGGGGAGTTGGTCGAACTGTCCCGTGGTGTGTTCCGGCAGGCGGAAGCGCCTGCGCCAACCCTGCCCGATCTGCTCGCGGTCGCACACCGCGTTCCGACGGGAATCGTGTGCTGCGTCTCCGCGCTGGCCGTCTACGACCTGACCGACGAGATTCCCTCACAGCCGTGCAGATCGCTATTCCACGCCGGCAACGCCCCCCGAGAATCGACCACCCACCCACCGAGGTGTTTCGCTTCGCCGTCGCGACCTTCGAACTTGGGCTCACCAGCGTGGAAGCAGCCCCCGGAGAGAACGTCAGGGTATACAGCGCTGAACGAGCGGTGGTGGATCTGATGCGGCTGCGCCACCGGCTGGGAGAACCACTTGCCCTCGGCGCCTTGCGACGTTACATGCGACGTCGGAATGCTCGACCCGGCGAGTTGCTCTCCCTCGCGGGCGCGTTGGACGTCCTCGGGCCAGTGCGTATGGCCGTGGACGTGGTGAGCGCCGAATGAGCCGACCGACGAGGCAGACTCCGGGCGGTCGGGCCTACCTCGATCTGCAGAACCGGGCTCGCCGCGAGAAGCGCACCACCCAGGAATTGCTCACCCTCTACGTTCTGGAGCGTTGGCTCGCCCGACTGGCCGCCTCTCCGCACGCGAACACGTTCGTCCTTAAGGGAGGACTACTTCTCGCGGTCTTCGACGCGCGCCGCTCGACCGCCGATGCCGACCTGCTCGCCCGACATCTCGCCAATGACCAGGACACCATCACAAACAGGGTCAAGGACATCGCTCAGGTCGTCCTCGCAGAGGACGACGGGGTGGAATATCTCGCCGAGACGACCATCGCCGACACGATCCGCGAAGACACCGACCACACCGGTGTGCGTGTCGCCATGAACTGCAGCGTGTCCACCGCAGCGGTCAAACTCAGGCTCGACATCAACGTCGGTGATCCGGTGACGCCCGCACCACAACTGATCGAACTGCCATCTCAACGACCCGACATTCCAGCCGTGTCACTCCTCGGCTATCCACTTGAGACGGTGCTCGCCGAGAAGGCAAGCACAGCGATCGCTCT
>NZ_JBOHGC010000291.1:0-12252 GCF_050699995.1 Actinokineospora sp.
GCCCGCACCTGCCCGACGGTGTCGACCTCGACCCGACCTCGGTCGCCAGAATCGAGCAGAGCGGTATAACCATCCTCAAGCGGCTGTTCGAGACCTGGGGCTGAGTCGTGGCCACAGGACACGCCTATCCCTCGGCGGTCTCATATTCCTGTGACCGCACGGCCAGCGCCTGCGGGCCGAGCACACCGACCGTCATGCCCGCGGCGGCCGCGAGGCCCAGGACGGCGCACATCAGCCAGACCGCGGAGCCATAGAACTGGTATAGCGCGGTGCCGACGGTCGGGCCGAGCGCGTAGCCACTGGCCATCGCGGCGGTGATGGCGGCAATGTAGCGACCGCGCAAGCCCTGCGGCGCTGCCAGTGCCGGGTACGCGACCACCGACGGCGCGCTGACGATCTCGCCGAGGGTCCACACCAGCGTCCCCGCGAACAGGATCCACATGCCCACCGGCAGGCCGAACAGGGCCGTGCCCACGCCGATCAGCCCGCTGCCCCAGGCGATCGCCGAGCGCATCGACATCCGCTGCACGTACCGCATCAGCGGCAGCTCCAGCGTGATCACCAGCAGGCCGTTGAGTGCCAGGAGAACGCCGTAGAGCTGTTCGGGCAGCCCACGCGCGCTGACCTCCAGCGGCAGCACGGCCAGGTACTGCACCTCGGCGAACGAGGTGATGAACTGCGCCAGCACGACCAGCACGAAACGCTTGTCCGCGAACAGGTCCACGTACCGGCCGGTGGCCTTCTCCGCCGTACGCCCGGCCTTGGGCTCCGGCAGCAGCGCCATCGCCACGATCGCGAAGCCCAGGCTGGTCGCCGCGTTGGTCAGGAACACCGCGGTGAAAGACTGCGTCATCAGAAACGCGCCGACCAGCGGACCGACCGACGCACCGATGTTGATGCCGAGCCGATACGCCGCCGACGCGATGACCAGCCGAGACGCGGGGGTGTAGTCGGCCAGCATGGTCGACGCGGCGGGCCGATAGAGCTGCGAGAACAGGCCGGCGAGCGCGCACACCGGAAGCAGCGCGGGGTAGGCGTCGATCACCGCGAGCGAAGCGGTCAGCACACTGGAGACCACCATCGAGATGATGATCGTTCGGCGCGGGCCGATCTTGTCGGTGAACGACCCGCCCGCGAACACGCCGACGATCGACCCGATGCCGTACGCGGTCAGCACGACACCCGCCTTGAGCGGCGCGACGCCGATGCTGGTCAGGTACAGCATCAGGAAGATCTGGACGAACTGGCCCGCCCGGTTGAGCGCGACCCCGGTCAGCAGCACGATGACCGGGCGTGGCAGCGTTCTCACCGTCTCCCAGACGCCGGGCTTCTCCTCGACCTCGGTGTCGACCTCGCTGGCCATGCTCGATGTCCCTTCCTGTTGCTGTGCCGGGGTTTCCGGGGTCAAGCGGGGAGCTCCACGCCGGTGACGGCGGCGAACCCGTCGGCCGCGTCGAGCACGGCGGTGCAGGCGGCGGGATCCGCCGCGCGGGCGATGGCGTAGCCGAAACGCGAGGTGTATCCCCGCGGCGGGAGCCGCAACTCGGTGCCGGGTTCGGCGAGTGCGCATACCTCGTACAGGCCCGCGTCCGGGTCCGCGGCCGGGAGGGTGACCGACTCGACGGCCATATCCGTTGGTGGGTAATAGAAGCGGATCGACGCCGAGGCGGTGTCGGTGGCGTCGAGCTTGGGCGCGCGGCCGAGCGCGAGGTCGATCGCGACGTCGCCCGCGTCGACACCGGACGCGATCTGCCCCAGGTACGGGATCAGGTCGCCGCCGAGCCTGCCGTTGACCTCGATCAGCGCCGGTCCGCGCGGGCCAAACTTGATCTCGGTGTGGGTGATGCCGTGGGTGACGCCGAGCGCGACGTGCATGCGGTCGAGCAGGTCGAGCATCCCGCGGTCGGTCAGCAGTGCGTCGTCGGCCGACACCATGTGGCCGATCTCCTCGAAGTAAGGCGGCATCCCGACGTTCTTGCGGCCGACGATGAACGGATGGCACCGGCCCTCGAACACCGCGATGTCGATGCTGATCTCGGGGCCCTCGAGGTATTCCTCCATCAGGACCTCGTCGTGCGCGGCCATGCCGCGCTGGGTCGCCGACCTGGTGACCTCCAGCGCCCAGGCCAGCTCGTCGGGCCCAGTCACCTTGACCACGCCCTGGCTCGCGCCGAGGCCGCGGGGCTTGATCACCAGCGGGTAGCCGATCTCACCCGCGGCTGCCGTCGCGGCCTCGATGGTGCCGACGAGCGCGAACATCGGCTGCGGGACACGAGCGGCGTGCAGCAGCTCGCGGGTCCGGACCTTGTCCCGACACGCCCGCACGGCCTCCGGTGCCGTTCCGGGCAGCCCAAGCGCGGCGGCGGCCTCGGCGGCCGCGACGATCACGCCCTCGTGGTAGCAGTACACCCCGAGAACCGGCACGGTCTCGGCGAGCCCGCGCGCGGCGGCGACGACCGCAGCCGGGTCGAACACGTCGATGACGTCGTAGCCTGCGATGTACGGGCGCTGCCATGTCGGCTCGTCGGGGTCGAACAGCCAGACCCGGTGGTTGCGGGCGGCCGATTCGACAAGGTACTCGCGGTATAGCTGGGCGCCGCTGCCCATCAGCAGCAGCACACCGTCGGTCGTGTCCATCTTCGCTCCTTCGATGCTCACGGCAGCAGGCCCTCGGCGGCGAACTGCTCAGGCGCGCCGGGGATGTCCAGCACCCCGATGCGTTCGAACAGCGCCACCGTCTTCGCCGAGGCGAACCGGATGCTCTCAGTCACCGCCTGCCGGTTGTAGGACTCGGCGACGATGGTCCCGGTGGCCTCCGCGGTGAATCCGGACTTGATCAGCGCGGCCGTCGCGGGCGCCGTCGCGGGCTGCAGTGAATGGATGATCAGTTTCGGCAGGTAGGTCGCGACCATGGTGCGGGTGGCGCCGTCGAGCTGTCCCCACAGGTGCTCGAAGAAGCTGGAGAAGTAGGCGTGGTGGCGGCCCTCATCGATGGCGTGGTCGCGCACCGTGTCACGCACGACGGTGATCACGCTTGTGTCGTTGGGGATGTCCACGAGGATCGAGGTGATCAGCGTCTCGAACACCACAACCTGCAGTAGCTGCACCAGCACCCGGTGGTCGGGTGTGCGGTCGCCGACGCTGTCCAGCGCGGTGATGAACCGGCCGAAGTCGTAGGGCAGCGCGGCGATGCCCGCGCGTTCTTCCAACTGCACCAGCACATCGAGGCTGTAGAGCGAGTGGTAAGCCTCGTCGACGCAGATCTTGTACCCATCGAGCCGCACTCGGTTTGGCAGTTCGAGACCCGAGGTGCCGTCGGCGATGCGTTGGGTGGCACGGCTGACCACCGCGACCTCGAAGTGCGCGGTGAAGTTCAACCACTGGAAAAGATGCTGCGCCTGCAGGTAACGCTGGACCGGCGCCTCGGTGGCCAGGACCAGCGGATGGCTCAGGTGCGGCACCAACCGGTCGGGGAAGAAGCCCTTGTTGATGTCGTCGTCGTCAGTGTGCACACGCCGAGGCCCGGAACGGACGCCCGCGCGCTCGTACCAGGCGTCGAACGCCTTGACCGTGTCCATCGTGGGCCGTTCGATCACCGTGAGACCTTTCTGGGACGACGGGGAACGCCGAACTCCGGCCGCCCTCACGGACGGCCGGAGTCGTGGCGCACTCAGCCCGCGGCGACCGGGGTGTGGTGCGGGTGCTGCTCGTGCAACTCGTGCTTGACCTTCGAAACCAGCAAGCCATCGATGTAGAGGAAGTCGATGTCGGTGCGGGCATAGGTCCGCAGCGCGTCGGCCGGGGTCTCCACGATCGGCTCGCCGTTGTCGTTGAAGGAGGTGTTGAGCACCAGCGGGACGCCGGTCTTGGCATGGAAGGCGCTGATCAGCTCGTGGTAGTACGGGCTGACGTCCGGACGGACCGTCTGCACCCGGGCGGTGCCGTCGACATGGGTGATCGCGGGGACGACATCGTGCTTGTCAGCCTTGACCGCGGGCACCAGCAGCATGAACGGGCTCTCGCCCTTGCCGTCGAACCACTCATCGGCGTGCTCGACGAGCACCGAGGGGGCATAGGGCCGGAACACCTCGCGGTGCTTGACGACCTCGTTGAGGAAGTCGCGCATGCCCGGGTGGCGGGCGTCGGCCAGGATGCTGCGGTGGCCGAGCGCACGCGGGCCCATCTCGGAACCGCCGACGACCCAACTGACCACGTAGTGCTCGGCGAGCAGGCCCGCGACCTCGGCCGGGTTCGACTCGCGCCAGGTCAACGTGCCCTCGTACTTCTTGAGCGCGTCGAGCGTGGTCTCGCGGGAGTAGGTGCGGCCAAGCGAGGCCGACCGCATCGGCGTACGGGTCTTGCCGTCGAGCAGGTTGTGGTAGCCCCACAGCGCCGCGCCGATGGCGCAGCCCGCGTCACCGGCCGGGGCGGGGATGAAGATGTCCTCGAACGGCCCCTCGGCCCGGACCCGCTGGTTGGCCACTGAGTTCAGGGTCACGCCACCGGCCAGGCACAGGTGCTTCTTGCCGGTCAGCTCGTAGGCCTGGTTGGCCAGGTACAGGAACGCCTTCTCCAGCTCGTCCTGGATCTTGTAGGAGACGTCCTTGGCGAGTTGGTGCTGCCACGAGCCGCGCTGCTTGGCGTCGTAGTCCGCGCCCTCGGCGTTGACCAGGTCGGTCCAGATCTTCTCCAGGCTCTCCTGGGAGACGGTGATGTCGAGGCCGTCGAAGGTCAGCCAGTCGCCCCACTCCGGGCGCGGGTTGCCGTAGGGCGCCAGGCCCATGGTCTTGCCCGCCTCGGGGTAACCGCCGCAGTTGAAGACACCGAAGTCCGGGGTGCCCCAGCGGGTGAGGAAGTTCAGCTTCGCGGTGAAGAAGTCGTAGAACAGGCCCAGCGACATGTCGGTGTAATCGACCGGGTAGGTCGTGGCGCCGACGCTGCGCAGTTCGGTGCCCTCACCGACGAGCACGGTGTGCTTCTCGATCTTGTCGGTGCCAGGGAAGCGGCTGCCCGCCTGGTCGACCACCAGGACCGCGGCGTCCTCGAACGGTGAGGCGTAGAACGCGACGGAAGCGTGGGCGAGGTGGTGCGAGGGCAGCGGCAGAGCGTGGATCTTGCTCTTGTCCTTGATCGGCAGTTCGCTGGTGATCCGGCGGACCGCCCCGTCACCCAGCGGGCGGTTGCCGACGACCAGACCGATGTCGTCGATTCCGATACCGACAGCGTCGAGACAGTAGGTCACCGAGCGCATGGGTAATGTCTTGGTCAGGCGCTCGAAGTGCCCCTGGATCAGGAAGCCTTCGGTGTGCTTGATCCGGTCGAGCCGCTCCTCTTCGATCGCGACGAGAATCTCCCCGTCCTTGATGATCGCTGCGGAGCGGTCGTGGCTGAGGTTCAGTCCCAGGATGTAGGTCATGATTCTCTCTCTTGATATTGACTTGACGTGGCCGAACTGCCGGAACCGCGACCTCAGTCGACAGTCTTGCTGTACAATGTGCCCTCGCTCCACACCAGGTCGACCCGCCCCCACGCCAGCGCCGAGGCGACATCGGGGAAGAACCCGCTGCCGTTGAGGTTCGCGCTGGTGTTGCAGAGCACGGGGATTCCGCTGAGCCGGTGGTACTCGCGCAGGATGGTCTCCAGCGTCGGGTCGTCCGCGGTGCTGACGGTCTGCAGCCGAGCCGTTCCGTCCAGGTGCAGTACCGCAGGGATCTTGTCCGCCCACTCGGGACGGACCTGGTGGTCGAAGAGCATGTGTGGGTCGGGCGTGCCCGGGTCGAAGATCTGCGGGGCGAACTCGGTGATGCAGATCGGCGCGACCGGGCGGTAGCTCTCCCGGAACTTGACCCGGTTCAGCTCGTCCTTCATGCCCGGGTCGGTCGCGGCGGCGATGATGCTGCGACCGCCCAGTGCGCGCGGGCCGAGTTCGGCGCGGGCGTTGAGCACCACGACCGCCTTGCCCGACGTGTGGAGTATCCGCGCCAGCGCCGCCGGGGAGCAGGCGCTGACGGTCCAGCCCTCGGGGATCTCGTTCGTCTCGACCAGGGCCGGACCACTGCGCGGGTGCCAGGTGATCGGACCCAGACCGGTCTCGGCGGCCAAGTGCGCGGCAGCGGCGCCGATGGCGGAGCCCGAGTCGTTGGGGAACGGCGGCACCCAGACCTGCCCGAAGACCGGCAGTGCCCGCAGTGCGCTGTTCCACTTGATGTTGAGCGCGCAGCCGCCGACGAAGCACAGGTTGAACGGACCCTCGCCCTGGTCGGCGACGACCGCCGCGGTGATCCGCTCGGTGAGCAGGCCCTCGAAGAACTCGTGCACCGAGGCCAGCACGTCCTCGTCCGAGGCGCCGATCTCGTCGACCTTGACCCGCACGGCCCGGAAGAACTCGTGCACGTACCGCAGCGACGGCTCGGAATTGCTGCCCCACCCGCCGATGGCGGCTCGGTACTCGGCGGCGGCGTCCTTGTCGGACTCGAACTGCTCGTGCAGGGTGTCGCGCAGGATCGCCACGACGTCGGCCCGCGCGGCACCGAGCGCGATGTAGGCCATCAGCTTGCCCGCGACTGACAGGTCGTCCACCGTGGCCGACTCGTCGTGCCTGCGGAACGGGCCGAAGTGGTGGGCGGCGGTCGCGTAGGAGTGCCCGATCATCGGGAACAGCGCGCCCAGGTTGCGCACACCTCGCGCTGGATCGGTCCAGTACAGGCGGGGGAACATTCCCCCGTCCCACACCAGCACGTACGACGACTCCCTGCGCACCGCGAACTCGCTGGAGCAGTACGCGCTGGCGAGGTGTCCGGTGACATGCAGGTAGCTGGCGTAGGGGAATGATTGCTCGCCCATGGCGAACTTGCCGAGATAGCCTGGCCGCAGCAGGTCGGCCACGGTCTCGTTCTCGCGGTAGGGCGCGGTCGTGATGGCGACTGGCAAGCCGTGGTTGTCGACCTTGGCGGTGCCGGTGACCTGGCCGTCCCAACCATCGATCACCCAATGGTCCACGTCGGCGAGTTCGTAGCCGAAGTCGGCGAGCAGCCTGGGCACGACATCGAGGTCGGCTACCTGGCTATATCTGGCGCCGTTGGCGATTTTCTCCATCTCTACACAGAAGACCAATTTGCCGTCATGCAGCAGCGACACCGACCCGTCATGGGTCAGCTTCAAGCCACAGATGATCACAATAGAACCTCCTTGGTCCACGCGGCGCCCTAGCGCGCGGCAAATACGGCGTCGATCGGGTCGACTGCCGGAAGCGCCACGCGCTCGACTGGGGCGGTGAAATACGTTTTCACTCGTGTTTAGTGTCGCGTTGCGGATTATTCTGAATTGTCCGTCAGTGCGGCTTCGAGGTTGTTGAGCACCGAGTGCGAATCGCGCACAAGTGTCTCGGCATCGCGAGCCTGGAGAAAGAAAATCCCGGCATAGTTGGTCGACCCGCCCGCCACGTCGTATTTCGGCATCGGCGTGCCGTTCGGGATCGACAGCCCGGCCACCGCTTCGATGCTCGAGCCCTCCGACAAGATCGCCGACCAGTCGACCGCGTCGAAGTCCCATACCGGCAGCCGCTGCCATGGCGTGCCCGCGTCGTCGGTGGCGATGATGGATAACGAGCCCGCGGCGGCGGAGCCCGACAGCAGCATCCGCTCGGGGTAGTCGACCTGCTCGCCGAGCATCTCGCGCAGCAGCATCCCGACCATGTCATAGCCGAACACGTTCTCGATCTCCTTGATCACCATTACGCCGCCGAGGCGGGCCGCGGACTCGATCAGGAAGACCTCGCCGTTGTCGGCGAGCTTGAGTTCGGTGTGAGTGCCGCAGGTGTCGAGGCCAAGGGCGTCGACCGCGGCCTTGGCCACGGCCTCGACCTTGCGCTGCAGCGGTTCCGGCAGCGAACAGGGAGCCAGGTTGCTGAGCTCGGTGAACGGAGGGATGGTGGGGATGCGGGTCGTGATCGCAATCGGGTGGTACACCCCGCGCGCAACGATGCCCTCGACACTGAGGTAGTCGCCGTAACCGGAGTCTTCGTCGAACCAGGTCCGGATCGAGCCCTTGATGATCTCCTCGACCAGGAAGTGCCGCTCCGGCCTGCGGTCGTGCAGTTCACCAATGCCGACCTGGACCGCCGAGGCCACGGCTGCGGACGCCTGCGCCCAGGCGTCGGCGACCTCGTCGGCGTGCTCGATCACGAGCTGGCCGATCGATCCAGCCCCCAAGGCCGACTTCAGCAACACAGGCAGGGTCAGCTCATCCACGGCGGCGCGAAGTTCGTCCTCGCTCGCGACCCTGCGGAACCGGGGGCTCGGCACGCCCGCGTGTTCCCAGACCTCGCGCATAAGCCGCTTGTCGCGCGACTTCGCCACGTTCGGACCTGCGCCGACCAGGCCGAGTCGCTCGGCCGCGTAGGCGACGGCGAGGACGGCGTACTCGGATAGGGCGAACACCGCGTCGGCGTTGACCTCCTTGGCGTGGCTGACGATCAGGTCGACGAGCTGGTCGCCCTCAACCCGGTCGAACGCGTCGGTGCGACCGGTGACGTGCGGGCCCCACAGGTGCTCGGTGCGCTCGGGCATCGGCGAGAGCGCCAGGACATGCACGTCGCCGCACTGCGCCATTTTCGGCATCGCATGTTCCAGGGGAGCGCCACCTCGCGTGAACACAAAGAGAATCTGTTTCCGCTCAGCCACCTGTGCACTCCTTTGATGAATCCGCAGCAAAAATAGACGAAAGCACAGGGGAATTGTCGTGAGCAATCCGGGAAATCGATGCGTCACGCGAAATGGTTCCCACATTCCGCGCACGCCAGACACACGACGCGCTCACAAGGATCCCCCCAACGCCGCAGACTATAGAAGCTGCTTCCAACATATGTCAACAAGCAACAAAGGGGCTGAATGGCCCAATCCGAATGGCGGCAAAAGCATGAATATTGCGCTGAAGAGACTACGAGGATTCGCGATCGGCGGATCTGCTGTCGCACGAAACCGACGACACCGGTCGAACGGGCCGCGACGATCGCGGCCCGTTGACCGGCCGGGTCAGTGCGATCCGGCCATCCGGCTGGCGGCCTGCGCCAGCGGCAGAGCGGCGGCACCCGCCACCACGGTGAGCGCACCGATGATCCAGGAGGACCACGCGATGCCGGTCATGTGCGTGTAGCTCATGACCCAGGGGGAGATGAACAGCAGCACGCCGAGCACGATCTGGATCGCCTCACCGGCGACCATGCCCGGCATCGCGAGCGATACCAGGCCGTCGAGCGCGATCAACGCGCCGAGCACGACCATGGTCCACATCGCGGCGTTGTCGGTATCCATCCACAGTGGAGACGCCATCGCGACGACGCCGAGGACTACCTCGGCCCAGTCGTAAGGACGGGTCCACGGCTTGACCGCTCCAGACTCGTTCACGAGACCACCTCCATCGAACGGAGATCCCGTAGACCATGGTCCGCTTATCGAGAGCCGCTGGTCAATGTCGACCTGCAACGATCGAGTGCGTGCCATCCCTCACATCACCGGTACCTGCTCTCTACCGCTAAGTAACATCACGCCACCTGGGTGTTCTAGCCCATGTGTCCGATTCGCCGGGAGGTCCCGCAGTGCAGAAGATCCTCGACGCCATCCAGGCCGACGAGCTCGACGCGATCGGCTCGTTGCCGGTTCCGGAGTCGTACCGGGGTGTCACGGTGCACGCCGACGAGGCCGAGATGTTCGAAGGTCTCGAGTCGCGCGACAAGGACCCCCGCAAGTCGCTGCATCTCGACGAGGTACCCGTCCCCGAGCTCGGCCCGGGTGAGGCGCTCGTCGCGGTGATGGCCAGCGCCATCAACTACAACACCGTGTGGACCTCGATCTTCGAGCCCGTCTCCACGTTCAAGTTCCTCGAGCGCTACGGCAAGATGTCGCCGCTGTCGAAGAAGCACGACCTGCCCTACCACGTGGTCGGCTCCGACCTGTCCGGCGTCGTGCTGCGCACCGGCCCCGGCGTGCACGCCTGGAAGCCGGGCGACGAGGTCGTCGCGCACTGTCTCAACGTCGAGCTCGAAGGCCCCGACGGGCACAACGACACGATGATGGACACCGAGCAGCGCATCTGGGGCTTCGAGACCAACTTCGGCGGGCTCGCCGAGGTCGCGCTGGTCAAGTCCAACCAGCTCATGCCCAAGCCCAAGCACCTGACGTGGGAAGAGGCCGCCTCCCCCGGCCTGGTGAACTCCACCGCCTACCGCCAGCTCGTCTCGAGCAACGGCGCGGGCATGAAGCAGGGTGACGTCGTGCTGATCTGGGGCGCCTCCGGCGGCCTCGGCTCTTACGCGACCCAGTTCGCTCTTAACGGCGGCGCGATCCCGGTGTGCGTGGTGTCCAGCCAGGAGAAGGCCGACATCGTCCGCAAGATGGGCGCGGAGCTGATCATCGACCGCAGCGCCGAGGGCTACAAGTTCTGGAAGGACGAGAACACCCAGGACCCGCGCGAGTGGCAGCGGCTCGGCAAGAAGATCCGCGAGCTGACCGGCGGTGAGGACCCGGACATCGTCTTCGAGCACCCGGGCCGCGAGACCTTCGGCGCGTCGGTCTACGTCACCCGCAAGGGCGGCACGATCGTCACCTGCGCGTCCACCTCGGGCTTCATGCACCAGTACGACAACCGCTACCTGTGGATGAACCTCAAGCGGATCGTCGGCTCGCACTTCGCGAACTACCGCGAGTCCTGGGAAGCGAACCGGCTCATCGCCAAGGGGCTGATCCACCCGACCCTGTCGAAGACGTACGCGCTCGCCGACACCGGCCAGGCCGCGCTCGACGTGCACCGCAACGCCCACCAGGGCAAGGTCGGCGTGCTCTGCCTGGCGCCGGAAGAGGGCTTGGGCGTGCGTGACCACGAGATGCGCGCCAAGCACCTCGACGCGATCAACCGTTTCCGCGGTGTCTGACTGATCACCCGTACGGGCCGTTCGATGTGGGATTGCGCTACTTGTCGTGAGTGCCGTAACCCAGACAGGTAGCGTGACCCCATGGGATTGGGCGAGGAACGCGATCTCGTGCCGTTGGGTGCCGGATTCGACATCACCAAGCGGGGCTACAGCCGCGCGCAGGTCGAAGAGCACCTTGAACGGCTCGACGCCGAACTGCAGCTACTGCACGCCGACCGCAACGCGGCCGTCTCACAGGCGACGGATCTCGCGAAGCAGCTCGAACGGAGCCGCTCCGAGATAGAGGAACTCAAGGGGCAGGTCGAGCGGCTCTCCTTGCCGCCGACCACCCTTGAGGGCCTCAGCGAGCGGTTGCAGCGGATGCTGCGGCTCGCCCAGGACGAGGCGACCGAGGAACGGGCCAGGGCCGAAGCCGACGCCGACCGCATCCGGCAGAAGGCCGAAGCCGACGCGCTGATCCTCAAGCAGCGCTACGAGAAGCTCATGGCCGACCTCGACCAGCGCCGCGCGGCGATGGAGGCCGAACACGTCGGCGTCGTCGAGAAGGCCCGCACGGACGCCGAGCAGACCGTCGCCGCCGCGAAGGCGGAGGCGGCCCGCATCGACGCCGCGTCCCTGGAGCGGCGAACGAAGGTCGAAGAGGACTTCGAGATCGCCATGGCCTCGCGCCGCACCGAGTCGATGCGGGCGCTGGCCGAGCAGGAGGCGACCAGCAAGTCCGAAGCCGAACGCCGCGTGCGTGAGGCCACGGAGGAAGCGAACCGCAGGCGCCACGAGGCGATCACCGAGTCGACCTCGCGGCTCAAGGAAGCCACCGCCGAGGCCCACCGCCGCGTCCGTGAGGCCACCGACGAGGCCAACCGTCGAATCACCCACGCCACCCAGCGGGTGGCCGCCCTGCGCCAGCTGCGTGCCCGGGTGGCCGACCAGCTGCACACGGCGCGCGACCTCATCGCCGACGCCCATGTGCAACTGGCGGACGCGACGCCGATTCTTGACCCGCTGCCCGAAGAGCGTGCCCCGAAGACGATCGACGGGACACCGGCGGACGAGTCCCCGACGAAGATGATGAAGCCGGTCGGGCCGCCGCAGGAGCACTGGGAAGCCGTGGAGTCCGACACCGAGCGGACACCGGCGAACAAGCCTGAGCGGCCGACGGAGAAGGCCGAGAGCAAGCCCGCTCCGGCCGCACCCGCCGAAGCAGTGCGCGCGGAGCCAGAGCCCAACGGCGAACGCACCCAACGACTCCCGAAGCCCGCCAAGGAAACCTCAGCAGGCGCACCCCGCTGAGAAGCAGCCGCGAAGCCGGCCAGTGAGTGCCCGCC
>NZ_JBOHGC010000292.1:0-54026 GCF_050699995.1 Actinokineospora sp.
AAGACCGGCATGCTGGCCACCGCGGAGATCATCTCCGCGGTGGCCGCCGCCTTCGACCGCGTCCACATAGGACGATCCGGCATCCCGCTGGTGGTCGACCCGGTCGCCGCGTCGATGCACGGGAACCCGCTGCTGGCCGGGGAAGCGCTCGACGCGATCCGCACCGAGCTGTTCCCCCGCGCCACCCTGATCACCCCGAACCTGGACGAGGTGCGGCTGCTCACCGGCCTCGACGTCCGCACCCGAGACCAGCAGCGCGACGCCGCGAAGGCGTTGGCGGACTTCGGCCCGCAGTGGGTGCTGGTCAAGGGCGGCCACATGTACGACGACGCCGAGTGCCTCGACCTGCTCTACGACGGCACCGACTTCATCGAGCTCGTCGGCCCGCGGTTCGACGTCAAAGACACGCACGGCAGCGGTGACACGCTGGCGTCGTCGATCACCGCCGCACTCGCCAAAGGCAACGATCTGGTGAGCGCGGTCAAGGCAGGCAAGGACTTCATCACCCGATCGGTGCAAGCCGCGTATCCGCTGGGTAGCGGTGTCGGGCCGGTCTCGCCGCTGTGGCGGCTTCCCGACGCCGGTGATTTTCTGACGCCTTAGGGTATCCGAGTGATCACGCGCGAAGGCATCCGGGGACTTGTCACGCACCGACGGTTCCAGCAGTTCATCATCGCAATCATTCTCCTCAACGCCGTCACACTCGGCCTGGAGACCTCGAGAGCGGTGGTCGGACAGTTCGGCACCGTCCTGACTTTCCTGGACCGCGCGGCGCTCGCCATCTTCGTCGTCGAACTCACGTTACGGCTTTACGCCTTCGGCTGGCGGTTCTTCCGCGACCCGTGGAACGTCTTCGACCTGATCATCATCGGGATCGCGGTCGTGCCCACGAGCGGTCCGTTCTCGGTGCTGCGGGCGATGCGCGTGCTGCGGATGCTGCGCCTGATCTCGATGGTTCCCGCGATGCGGCGGGTCGTCAGCGGCCTGCTGCGGTCGATCCCGGGAATGCTGTCGATCATGGCGCTGCTGGCGCTGATCCTCTACGTCGCCGGGGTGATGGCGACCAAGATGTTCGGGTCGGTCCAGCCGGACAACTTCGGCGACCTCGGCACTTCCCTGTTCACCCTGTTCCAGGTCATGACCGGCGAGGCGTGGCCGGACATCGCCAGGGAGCTGATGAAGGCACAGCCGATGGCGTGGATCTTCTTCGTCGTCTACATCCTCGTGTCGAGCTTCGCGGTGCTCAACCTGTTCATCGCCGTCGTGGTGGGCGGGATGGAGAACGAGATGACCGAGGACGTGCTGGAGGCGGAGGAGAAGAACGCCGCCGCCCAGGCCGCGTCCGACCAGTTGCTGCTCGTCGAGATCCGGGCGCTGCGCGCGGAGGTCGCGGCGATGCGGGGGCTCGCGGAGGAGCGGCCTTAGCCCTTCTGCTCCTCGGCCAGCAGGGCTTCGAGCACCGGGATGGCCGCGACGAGCAGTTCCAGCTGGTCGGCGGGCAGCCGCTCCAGCCTGCGGCCGAGTTCGTGCACCCTCGTCGAGCGGACACCGGAGACGACTCGCTCGCCCTCCTCGGTCGCCTGGACCAGGAACGCCCGGCGGTCGGCGGCGTCCGGCTCACGGCGGGCGAGGCCGGACTCGACCAGGCTCGCGACGATCCGTGACATGGTGGGCGCGGCCACGCCTTCTTTACCCGCGAGGTCGCCCAATCGGAGTTCGCCGCAGGCAACCAGGGTCGACAGCGCGGAGATCGAGCCGTGCCCCAGGCCAGGGCTGCCCGACCGGCGCAGCGACCGGGACAGGCGCCCGATGGCCAGGTAGAGACGCGCGGGTACGTCGCCCGCGGCCTGCTCGGCTTCCGATGTCATACCTCATTGTGCCGCGCGCCACCGGCGATTCATCGGGGAGGGCTCGATGCCTGCGCCCAGAACCGCTGCGGTATGCGGCCCGCCTGCCGGGCGAGGCGGCCCGCGACCACCGCTGAGCGCATCGCCGTGGCCATCTTCTCGGGGTCCGAGGCCCTGGTGACCGCGGTCGCCAAAAGCACCGCTGAGCAGCCCAGCTCCATCGCGAGCGCGGCGTCCGAGGCGGTGCCGATGCCCGCGTCGAGGATCACCGGGACGCCGGCGCGGGCCACGATCAGCTCGATGTTGTGCGGGTTGCGGATGCCCAGGCCGGTCCCGATCGGCGACCCGAGCGGCATGACCGCGGCGCAGCCGACCTCCTCCAGCCGGAGGGCGAGGACCGGGTCGTCGTTGGTGTAGGGCAGTACGACGAACCCGTCGTCGACCAGTGTGGTCGCGGCGTCGAGGAGGTCGATCGGGTCGGGCAGTAGGGTTTTGTCGTCGGCGATGACCTCGAGCTTGATCCAGTTCGTGCCGAGCGCTTCCCTGGCCAGCCGGGCGGTGAGGACGGCCTCGGCGGCGGTGCGGCAGCCCGCGGTGTTCGGCAGCGGATCGATTCCCAGTCGCCGCAACACTTCCAGCACACCGGTCCCGCCCGCGGTGTCGACCCGGCGCAGCGAGACGGTGGTCAGCTCGGTCCCCGAGGCGACCAGGGCGCGTTCCAGCACGGCGAGGTTGGCGGCGCCGCCGGTGCCGGTGACGAGCCGGGAGGAGTACTCCCGGTCGGCGATGACCAGTGGGTCGTCCATGTCAGCCTCCCTGCACAGCGGTCAGGATCTCCACGACGGAGCCCTCGGACACCGGCGCCCCCGCGTGGTCGGCGCGGGCCACCACCTCGCCGTCGAGTGCGACCGCGATCCCGTTGGCGGGCAACTGGAGCAGGGTGAGCAGGTCGGCGATCGTGGTTCCGTCGGCGACCTCGCTGGGGCTGCCGTTGAGCTCGATCCTCATCGCGTCCTTCCTTGCGTGGTCAGGAAACGGGACGGGTCGGCCGCCCGCGCGTACTCGGGGGCCGCGCCAGTGCGCAGGATGTCGAGGACCGCGGACGCTGTGGCCGGGGCCAGCAGCAGCCCGTTGCGGTGGTGGCCGGTCGCGGCGAGCACACCGGGCTCAAGCCAGCCGATGAGCGGCAGGTTGTCCTTGCTGCCTGCCCTTAAGCCTGCGGCGCACTCGGTGAGCGCGTACTCGGCGACGCCCGGCAGGACCTGTTCGGCGTCGGAGAGCAGGTCACGCACGCCGCCGACGGTCACGTCCTCGTCATACCCGACCTCGTGCTGGGTCGCACCGAGCACCAGTTCCCCGTCGGCCCTCGGGACCAGATAGACCGGCCGCGACTCGACGTGCGCGCGGATCGTCCTGGTGGGCAAGGGAAGCGTGCCGTGGCGGGTGCGCAGGCGCAGGATCTCCCCCTTCACCGGCCGCGTGACGGATTCCAGCGCCGGATGCAGTCCGGTGCTCCACGCGCCCGCGGCGATGACCGCCACCGAACAGTCCATAAAGGACTCTCCGAGCTCGACCATTCCCGGCCGCACCGCCGTCGCCCGCTCGGCCACGAACTCGACGCCTGCTTGGGTGGCCGCTTGCCGCAGTGCGAGGAGAAGGTTTCGGTTGTCCACCGCGAGATCGCCGGGCACGGAGAGTCCACTTCGGACCCGTGGCCCGATGGTCGGCTCCAGCGTACGGACCTGCCTGCCGGTGAGCCGCTCGACCGCGCGCCCCAACGTGCCCAGGTGGTCGGCGAGTACCTCAAGCGTCCCCACGTCCGCCGAGTCCAGCGCCAGAGCGAGCGTGCCCTCGGTCCGCAATCCGGGATCACCGAACGGCAGGAGGTCTTGGGCGAAACGAGGCCACCGCGTGAGCGATTCGGTACCGAGAGCGAGAACGTCTTCCTCACCCGGCCACGACTCGGTGACCGGGGCCAACATCCCGCCCGCCACCCAGGAAGCCCCACGCGTCGGCGAGGGATCGATCAGGACGACCGGGTACCCGGACTCGGCGAGCCGCCAGGCCACGGACAGCCCGATAACGCCACCGCCCACAACGGCGACGCGCTCGTCACGCATGTCTTCCACCACCATCACGCTCCCTGCGCCGGCATGACCCGGATCAGGTTCGACGGTCGGAGCGATCCAGCTCCCTCTCAGCCCGTACTCGGACTCCCGTGCGACCAGCCTTCACCGTAGCGCACTACCGTCAGCTTCATGCCGGGACTTGATGGTGACCAGATCAGGCGGAAGCTCAGCGAAGCCCGCCTCTACCTGTGCACTCCCAACCGCCCTGACCTCGCGGGATTCGTGGACGCAGCCCTCGCAGGCGGCGTCGACATCGTGCAGCTGCGAGACAAGTCACTCGAAGCGGGCCCGGAACTGCGCGTGTTGGCTGAATTGGCGGAGGTCTGCGCGGCCCGTGGGGCCCTGCTATCGGTGAACGACCGCGCGGACGTGGCGTTGGCGGCGCAGGCGGACGTGCTGCACCTGGGCCAGGACGACATCCCCGTGTCGCTGGCCCGCCGGATCGTCGGGGACGAGGTCGTGATCGGCCGCTCCACCCACGATGTGGCCCAGGCCACAGCGGCAGCGGCAGAACCGGGCGTCGACTACTTCTGCACCGGCCCCTGCTGGCCCACCCCCACGAAGCCCGGCCGCACGGCCCCCGGCCTCGACCTGGTCCGCGCCACGGCGGCGCTAAAGCTGGAACGCCCCTGGTTCGCCATCGGCGGCATCGACGGCGAGCGTCTACCGGAGGTCTTGGACGCAGGCGCTACCCGCATCGTCGTCGTCCGGGCGATCACAGACGCCGAAGACCCAAAAGCCGCCGCGCAAGCGCTTGTCAAGCGTCTGACCACCTAGATTCCACCTTCGTCCGCACTCTTGGCGAAGACGTTCCACGCCTGACTCATCGACGCGAGCGGTGAGGAGTCGGGCGCAGAGTCATGGCAGCTCACGCCAGCGCAGGTGATTCGGCGTCCAGCATCCGGGTGGAGTTGAGGGCAGCAGAGGCGTGACAAACGCGTCAGCGAGGGCAGCGGCCGCGTCGAGGGTCTGGTGGTGTTCCAGTCCGGTGACGCCGTGGGCATCGCGGGCATAGCCCGTTCGCCATTTCTCGCCGCCTGGAACGTGGAACTTGGTGGGCAGGACCAGCACGGTGCCGCGCCGCAGGCGGCGGTTGACCTCAGCGTGCAGGGCAGTGTGCATCATGGCCCCGTCGATGGTCTCGCTCAAAATGATCAGCAGCAGGTCGACCAGGTCGTGTGAGCGCGAGGACGGGATGGCTTGAGGGCCATGAAGCTCATACATGGCGGAGATTTTGTCCGCGACGTGATCAATGATCGGGTACAGATGGACATCCGGCCATTGGCCATCGTCCAGGCCGGGTACGCACGACCGCAGACAGCGTGTAGTGGGCTGACCGAACGGCGCATGGCCGACGACGAGGTCGACGCTGATCGTGTTCAGCGCGGTACGCCCGTAGTGCGGCACGAATCGGACGCGGCGGGCTTGCCCGCCTTTCGACGCGGTCGCGGTGTCGAGGTAGACGTAGCGGAGATGATCGCCGAGGTCGAGAGCGGCGCCCGTGCGAAGGACCGCGACGGCGTCGTCAAGATCGGCATTTGACGACGACAGATGGAGCAGATCGAGATCTCGGGTGTGGCGGGCCTGGGGATAGCGACGGAGGAGGGCTTGGCCTCCCTTGACCAGCCAGCCATCAGAGTCATGGATGGCCAGACGGGCCAGCAGCCGGTCATAGAGGTAGCGCTCGACCAAGGTCGTGCTGTTCTGCCCGGTGGTACGGGCGTGGTTTCGGGCAAGATGATTGAGCCGTCGCCGCGCGGCGGCGGGTGAATCCATCAGGGTGAGTCCTCGTCGTCCTCGCCAGGTATCGCCACGGAGCGCGCGGCCTCGGCGCCCGCGGCCGCGAGCGCCGCGTCCATGATGCTCGATGATCGCGCCGAGACCTCCGGCAACCCGAACGCTCGAAGCAAGTCGGCCTGCCGGTTGAGCATTTCAAGCTGCGGCAATGACCCGAGGAGGCCCTCGATGTGAGACGACGGCTGCGGTAGAGCCTCCAGCAGCCGCGCGAGCGAACGCATACGCGACGAAGGCTCGGACAGCTTCTCGAGAATTTCCGCCGTCGATACCGTTCCTTGAATGGACTCCAGCACCTGCGCGAGTCCAGTATTGATCGACGTGCCCAGTGCCGCCTTAGGCATCACCCCCAAGACGTGCCGTAGGTCTGAAGTGCGAACGAGCCCGTCGGGGGCGACGAGATCGGCGAGGCTGCGCCCAGCCTGAGCGAGCAGGTACTCGATCAGACCTCGGCCGTTGCCTCGGGTCAGGCCATATCGACGCGCGTAAGTTCCTGATCTATCGGCCAGTTGGTCGAGGTCGACCAGGCCGCGGCGAGCGGCGTGGTAGATCATCGCGCCGACGTGACCGCCGTCGACGTGGTCGGCCAGGTGGTCGATGATCGTACGCGGCACGGTGGTCACGGGTAGCCCGTCGACGAGTTCCACATCGTCCTCGGTCAGCTCCGCACGACGCGGACTCACATCCTGCTCGCGGGTCACCCGCCGTCGCGGGACGGTGATCTCGACGATGTCCGCGCGACGGTCGCCGATGTCGTGGATCAGAGCGGCCGAGCTGTGCGAGATCACCCCGCCGTCGGGGTCGAGATCCGGACGATCCCAGGCCGGGACGGTCGGGTTCAGCGTCAGCCAAACGGCCTTGGGCTGCAGGTGTTTAGGCATGGTGGCGGCAGTGGCGAGGTAACAGCCGCGGCGAACCCTTTCGAGCAGGCCCGCTTCGACGGCGCGCTGCAGCGTCATACCGTCCACGCCCGCCGCCTTGGCCTGGGCCGCAGTGATCATGCCCCACTGTTCGGTGGTGTGGTCGGCCATCGCTTCCATCGCGTTCACCAGGTCCACACAACGATTATCACACACCAGGCGCAACGTTAGCAACCTCCAGATGTTACTAACGTTGTTCTCGGCCTGTGATTTTCGATGCTCATACTGGCTGCTTGGTCGGCAAAGGTGCGGGCCGGCACTGCCCGTCGTGCGCCGGGGGTCCATCGGTGACGGCGACGTGGGTCAGAATCCGGCCAGGCGACCGTCCTCGCACAGGGCGCTCACGCCCTGGTGGGCTGCCTCGACCGCGGCGAGCCGGGCGGCCAGCAACGGCTTCACCTTCGTCCTAGCCTGCTCCATCGTATGGAAGCGGGCCGAAAGGATCTCCCCGTCGGCGAATACCAGGTCCGCCAAGTCGGCTTCCTCCAAGTGGCCGCCGTCGAAAATGAACACCACGCCCTCGGGTCTGCCGTCCTGCGGTCGGACGTAGTCGACCACCAGCAACCGACCCACCGGCCGGTCCAACCCCAGTTCCTCGGCCAGTTCCCGTGATGCAGCCGCCCACGGCGATTCGTCGGCGTCCACCGCGCCGCCTGGGATCTCCCAAGTCGGCTTGTACGACGGCTCGAGAAGCAGCACCCTGTCCTCACGGTCGCGAAACAGCACCCCCGCCGTGTCTGTGTCATGTTCTGGCAGTGGGCAGGCAGTCACGTCTGATTCCCGGGGTGAAACAGCTAGCGCGATGGGGTGGATTGCCCCGCGAAGTAGCGCGCTGAGACGTGTGGTTTTCCTAGCGTGTGTCCAATGGGAGCGAGGAACCGAGCGGGCGCGCGTGAGCTGGGCAATCTTCTGCGGGGGTACCGGGAGGCCGCAGGCCTGACCCTGCGCGAACTGGGTCCGAAGCTCGGATTCTCCGCGGCCTGTCTGCACCGACTGGAGACCGGATTCCGGGGGACGACGACGGAAACGGAAGTCGTGCACTACATGGCTGCCTGCGGCGCCCACTACGAGGACGTGCGGAAACTGATCGACGCCTGCCGGGCGACCAACGATGATCGCGGGTACTGGCTGTGCCCACACGGTCAGTGGATGGGCGATTCGCTTCGATCGCTGATCTTCCATGAGAGCAGCGCAAGCAAGTCCGTCAGCTACGAGCCGGAGTTGATCCCCGGTCTGCTGCAGACGGAGCCCTACTCCCGCGCCTTGTTCGCTCGGGTCGACATCTCGGAGGAACACCGCGCGGCGCGCGTACAAGCCCGGATGGAGCGGCAGCGCATCCTGTTCCGAAACAAGCCAGCCAAGTTCATCTTCTTCATCCAAGAACGGGCGTTGCGGTTGGAGGTCGGCACCTATCGGATCATGACCGAGCAATTGCTTGCGATGCTCTTCCTTGCTGACCAATGGAACATCTCGATCCGTGTCGTGCCCGCATCTGCTCGCGACCGCGCGTCGCTCGGTGGGCCGTTCCAACTTTTCGGCTTCCCCAAGTACCGAACTCTCGCCTACCTCGACGGTCCCGTCGGGGGCCTGTTCTTGGAAGACCTCGACTATGTCGGCGCCTACCGCTCCCTCAACCGGCAGCTAGCCGGCCTCGCACTCGATGCGGGAGAATCCCGGGTGCTCCTCGCCAAGCTGGCGGATGAGTACGACCGGGCGGAAGGCAGCTGGGATGACGCGAGCCAGGTGGCGCAAGAGCAGCTTTAGCGATGTTCCCGAAGGCTCCTGCGTCGAGGTCTCGCTCGATCTCGATCACGCGGGCATCCGGGATTCGAAGAACGCCACTGGTCCGATCGTCACTGTGGCCGCCCAGTCCTGGGCCACGTTCGTCACCCACATCTCACGGCCGTGAGTGTGGGCGAGCCGAGCAGGGTTGGCGGCTCGCCCACGGGCGCCCTCACGTCCTCGCCAGTGGCGATAACGTGACGGTATTGCGCGCTCACTGCCGGTAATAGGTCCGTTTGGCGGCACCCTTAACCCAGTAATTCCCATTCACGGAACCAGGCACACTGGAGTCGTGAACCTCGTGACGATCGACGACATCCGCGCCGCCGCGGGACGGATCGCAGGTGCTGCCACCCGCACACCCCTGCTGACCTGCCTCTGGTCCGACCCGGACCGCCCTTTGTGGCTCAAGCCGGAGAACCTGCAGCCCATCGGCGCCTTCAAGATCCGGGGCGCCTACAACGCCATCGCGAACCTGACCGACGAGCAGCGGGCCAAGGGCGTCGTCGCGTACTCCAGCGGCAATCACGCGCAGGCCGTGGCGTACGCGGCCAAGATGTTCGGGGTCCGGGCATGGATCGTGGTGCCCAAGGACACCCCGCAGGTCAAGATCGACGCGACCCGGGCGCATGGGGCCGAAGTCGTGCTCTCCGAGATCGGGCAGCGTGAGGTGGTCGCGGACGAGATCGTCGCCGAGCGGGGGGCCGCGCTCATCCCGCCATTCGACCACCCGGATGTCATCGCGGGCCAGGGCACGATCGGGCTGGAGATCATCGCCGACCTGCCCGACGTCGACCTCGTCCTCGTCCCCGTGAGCGGCGGCGGGTTGATCTCCGGTGTCGCGGCGGCGATCAAAGCGCTTCGACCGGCAGCGCGGGTTTGGGCCGTGGAGCCTGAGCTGGCGGCCGACACGGCCGCGAGCCTCAACGCCGGTGAGCTGGTGTCGTGGTCGGTGGACGACCGCAACCGGACCATCGCCGACGGCCTGCGCTCGCAGCCGTCGCCGCTGACTTTCGCGCACCAGCAGGCTTTCGTGGACGGCATCGTCACCGTCTCCGAGGATGAGATCCGCGAAACCGTCGCCCTGTTGGCACACAAGGCGAACCTGGTCGCCGAGCCCAGTGGCGCCGTCGCGACAGCCGGCTATCTGCATCGCGCGAAGGAGCTGCCCAGGGGGCGCACGGTGGCCGTTGTCTCCGGCGGCAACATCGACACCGACCTGCTCGCCGACCTGCTCAGCCCCTGATCCTCGACCGGCGGGCTGCCCGGGAAGCGTTGTGGCGCAACGAGATCGACGTGCGGCAGTTCGGGCACCGCATGGTCAGCCCGTCGGCCGCGTCGGTCAGGATCAGGTGTTCGGCGCGGCGGAGGTCGGTTCCCGGTTCGAGTCCGAGCTCACGGGCGAGCAGCTGGCGGCCCTCCCGGTACACCGCCAGCGCCTCCGCCCGCCGCCCTGACCGGTGCAGGGCGATCATCAGCTGCGCGCGCAACCGCTCCCGCAGCGGATTCGCCGCCACCTGCACCATGAGTTCGGCGACCAGGTCGCGGTGGTGCCCGAGGGCCAGCTCGGCCTCGACCCGGTCCTCGGTCACCCGCTGGCGCAACGCGTCGAGGCGCGCGGCTTCCTCGCGGACGATAGGCAGGCCTTCCTGGCCGTCGAACGCGGGCCCACGCCACAGGTACAGCCCGCGCCGGAAGTGGTGCACGGCCCCGTCGTGGTCGTGTTCGGCGAGTGCCGTGTAGCCCTGGGTCGCGAAATCCTCGAACCGATCCGCGTCGAGTTCCTTGTGTTCGGCGAGAACGTAACCACTGCCCCGGTGTTCCACCTCTAATCGCCCGCCGAGTGCCCGGCGCAAATGGTGGACATAAACCTGGGTGGTCTTCAACCCCGATCTGGGTGGCGCCGAACCCCACAGCGCCTCCGCGATCCGGCCCACCGACAACGGCTCCCCCGCCCTGCTCAACAGCACCGCCAGCAGGTCACGCAACCGCGGCGACAGCTCCACGACACGACCGCGGTCGTGCGCCTCCAGCGCGCCAAGTACCCGGTACTCCATTCGGCCTCCCCCTGATCCAACCGTTCCGCAACCGCCCCCCGGAACCGTTCGACGGGTCAAACCCCGAGGCGGCTCCCGCATCGGTATTCGGAAAATGGAGGTCAAATGGGACGGGTACTCAAGCGGCTCGCCCGGCTCTTAGGGGCGGCGGTGATCGTCGCCCCGCTCATCGCGGTGGCGACCGCGGGCACCGCTTCGGCCGACACCTGGCCGTTCAACAGCAACTTCCGGCCGGACACGGGCTACCACAACTACTGCTATTCGGTGATCGACCCGTCGGACGCGGTGAAGACCCAGATGTACAACGCGATGGTCTATATGACCGACGCGACCGCGGCGAACCGGCAGTACCACGCCACTTGCGATCTCGAGGGCGCCGGACAGACCGACGTCGTCTGGCGCGAGGAGGGCACCACGAGCGACTCGTGGATCGGCTCGGCGCAGTGCGTGGTGTTCTGGGCGGGCAGTTCCCCGGCCCGCTGCGACCGGTATTTCGTGAAGATCAACGGCGCACTGGTCCGGTCGCACTACTCAAGCTCGACCTACGAGGCCAACCAGTGGCGCAAGACCGCCTGCCACGAGCTCGGCCACACCCTCGGCCTGAACCACTACCCGTCGCCATATGACGACAGCTGCCAGCGCTCGGGCTGGACCGGCACGTCCTCGGCCGCGTGGACCCGCACGTGGACCGCGCACCACCGCGACCACATCAACGCCTGGTTCTGATCGCCGATGCCTACAACGACCACCAATGGAGCCGAAGTGAAGAAAAGGCTGATCGGGCCGGTGATCCTGCTGGCCGCCGCGCTCGGAACCGCGGCATGCGGCGCGTCCACCAACAGCACGACTACCGAGGCGAGACCAGCCGCCGCCGTGCAGCAGGCCGGGCTCGACGTGAGCGTCCTGCGCGGCGCGGACAACGACGTCGAACCGGCGGCCACTCCGGAGGCGCTGGTGAAGTCCAACCGCCACGACGCGATCGTCGCGGGCACGGTCGACGGGATCGAGCAGGGCCGCGAAACCTTCGACACCGAGGCCGACCCGTACGCGCTGATGCACGTCGTGCTGCGGGTGAAGGTCGCCGACAAGCTCAAGGCGAAGGCCGCCGACCAGGTCAAGGACGGCTTCGTCTACGTCGAGCTGTGGCAGGGCGGCCGCTACAACGACGCCACGGGCACGCCGGTCAACACGCTCGACAAGTGGCGGCAGTCGATTCCCGCGGGCACGCCGGTGATGCTCTTCCTGCGTGAGGACGACGGAAAGGCGAAGTCCCGCAACGCGGGCAAAGGCCTGCCGCAAGGCGCGAAGCTGATGATCCCGGACGTCCTGGGCATCGTCTTCGAGGACGGCGGGAAGCTGCTGGGCAGCATCGAGGAACTCGAAGGCCAGTGGACCCAGATCAAGTCGATGAGCCAGCTGCGTGAGCGGGTCAGGAACGCGGTCGGCTGAACACACTGACACGGCCGTCGCCGGGCATTCCCGGCGGCGGCCGTCAGGGTTTGATGTGTGTCGGCGGGGCGTCGACCGAGCAGGACATACATTCGCCCGGGTGGGGGCACTCGGGGGCGTGCTCCTCCACGGCGAGCACATTCCCCCGCACGCCCAAGGCAAGCAGGCCGCCGACCACGGTAAGTCCAGCGCAGATCAGCAGGGCCGTGCGCCAGCCCGCCGTGAGAGCGACCGGATCCGCGTAAGCCGCGCCCGTGAGTCCGGCAGCAGCAGGCAACACCGCGACAGCGAGCAAACCGCCGGTTCGCGCGATGGCGTTGTTCACGCCTGACGCGACACCGGCGTATCGGTCCGGTGCGGCGGCAAGGACGGTTGCGGTTACCGGGGCGACGACAACGGCGAGGCCGAATCCGAAGAGGGTGACCGCGGGCAGCACGGCGCCCAGGTAGCTCGCCCCCGGCTCGACCCGCATCAGCAGCAGGGTGGCGGCGGCGACCAGCATGGGGCCGCTGACGAGGAACCACCGCGGGCCGTACTTCGAGGCCAGCGCGCCGAATCGGGCGGACAGCAGCAGCATCACGATGGTGATCGGCACCCCCGCGACGCCCGCGGCCACCGGTGAGTAGCCGAGCGAGATCTGCAGCTGCAGCCCCATGAGCATGAAGACACCGCCGAGCGCCGCGTAGACCGCCAACGTGAGGCCGTTGGCGATCACGAAGGTCCGGTCGGCGAAGAGCGCGGGCGGGACCAGCGGGTCGTGGCCGCGGCGCTGTCGCTGGACGAATGCCGCGAGAGCGACGAACCCGGTGATCCCCGCGCTGAGCACCAGCCAGTCCAGGCCCCGCACCGGCGCCTCGACCAGCGCCGCGGTGACACCCGCCAAGCCGAGCGCGCCGAGGGCCGACCCGACCAGGTCGATGGGGCCCGCGGACTCCTCGTCCCGCGTCTCCGGGACGAACCGCAGCGCCATCCACACGCAGTACACGGCGACCGGCACGTTGATCAGGAACGCCAGCCGCCACGACCATGCCTGCACCAGCAGCCCGCCGACCAGCGGACCCGCCGCCGCCGCGATGCCGCCGAGACCGGACCACGCGCCGATCGCGCGGGCGCGGTCCTCACGGTGGAACACCGACTGCAGGATCGCCAGCGACCCCGGCGTCAGCAGCGCGCCGCCGACACCTTGGAGCACGCGGGCGGCGACCAGCATCTCCGTGCTCTGCGCGAGTCCACACAGGACGGAGGCGGCGCCGAACCAGACTACGCCGACCAGGAACACCCGCCGTCGACCGAAGCGGTCTCCCAAGGCGCCCGCGACCAGGATCAGCGAGGCCAGGGCCAGCAGGTAGCCGTCGAGAATCCACTGCAGACCGGCGACCGAGGCGTCGAGTTCATCCCCGATGCGCGGCAGCGCGACGTTGACGATCGTGCCGTCCAGCATCGCCATGCCGGAGCCGAGGATCGTCGTGGCGATCACCCCGCGCGCGGCGGGGGTGCCCCAGCGGACGTCGGTGATCACGGACGGTTGAGCGTCGCCACGAACTTGTAGCGGTCGCCCCGGTAGATCGACCGCACCCACTCCACCGGCTGCTCATCGGTGTCGAACGAGTGCCGTGACAGCAGCAGCATGGGCATCCCGACGTCGGCGCCGAGCAGGTCGGCCTCGTGCGGGCCCGCCAGCGCGGTCTCGATGGTCTCCTCCGCGTGGCCCATCTCGACCCCGAACCGCTCGCGCAGCACCTGGTAGAGGGAGCCGCCGTCGACGACGTAGCGGCGCAGCCCCCGGAACCGGCCCAGCGGCAGGTGGGTGGACTCGATGGCCATCGGCTCGCCGTCGGCCAGGCGCAGCCGGTGCAGCCGCAGGACCTTGGCCCCCGCGCGGATATTAAGCAGACGCGCGAGGTCGGCCTCCGCCGGGATCTCAGAGACCTCTAGGAGCTTCGACGACGGCTCGCGGCCCTGGGCGCGCATGTCCTCGGTGTAGGAGGACAGCTGCAGCCGCTGCGCGACCTTGGGCTCCGCGGCGAACGTGCCCTTGCCCTGGACCCGCAGCAGGCGGCCTTCGACGGTCAGCTCGGCGAGCGCTTGTCGGACGGTCGTGCGGGAGACGTCGAACTCGGTGGCCAGCGAGCGCTCGGTCGGGATGGGCGATCCGGGCGGCAGCGAGTTGAGCAGGTCAAGCAGGTGCCGCTTGAGTCCCCAGTACTTCGGCTCCCGCTGCGCGCGCGCGACAGTGTCCCGCCCCTCGGCCTCGGACATCTCCAACATGTGTCCTCCCACTACCCGCTACACAGCCCGCCTACAGGATGCCCTGTCGCACGTCGTTCCCGCTCTCGCACCCGCGGGATTGCCCTCGGGAGACCAATTCTCTACGATTGGTCTAGACCTTAGCGAAGGGATGGCGGATGACGGAACACCGACCGGGCGAGTCGATGCGGGCGGAGATAGATCAGCAGCCCGCGGTCTTCGCGGGGGTCATGGCCCGCCGCGGCGACGTCGCGAAAGTGGGCGCGCTGATCGCCGCGCGACAGCCCAGGTTCGCGTTGTTCGCCGCGCGCGGGTCCAGCGACCACGCGGCCCTCTACGCGAAATATCTGACAGAAGTGCTGCTCAAGCTGCCCGCGGGCTTGGTCTCGCCGTCGACCACGACGTTGTATCGCGCAGAACCGAATCTCACGGATGTCCTCTATGTGACGGTGAGCCAGAGCGGTGGCTCACCGGATCTCGTGGAGGCCACGCTCGCCGCACGCGCGCGCGGAGCGCTCACGGTGGCGGTGACGAACACGGCGGACTCGCCGCTGAACGAGGCCGCGGAGTTGTCCGTCGACATCGGCGCGGGCCCGGAACTCGCGGTAGCGGCGACCAAGACCTACTCCGCGACCCTGCTGTCCCTCTACCTGCTCGTCGACGCGATCCGCGGCCAGGACGGCGCGGCGGCCCACGGCATCGACGAGACCGCCGCGCGCGCTCTCGCCGCCGAGGGTGTCGAGGCGGCCGTGGCCCGGATGCGGTTCGCCGACTGGGTCGTGTGCACGGGCCGCGGGTTCTCCTCGGCGACGGCCGCGGAAGCCGCCCTCAAGCTCGCGGAGACCAGCTATCTGTCGGCCCGCGCCTACAGCGGCGCCGACCTGCTGCACGGGCCTATCGCGGCGCTGGACAGCGAGACCTCGGTCCTGGCGATCACCAGTGTCGGCGCGGGCGGCGACGCGATGGCCGCGGTGATCGACCACGTCCGGCGCAGCGGCGCGGACGTCACCACGGTCGGGTCCGCGTTCGGCTCGGAGATCGCGCTCCCGCGCACGGCGGAGGAAGTCGCCCCGATCATCGAGATCCTCCTGCTGCAGCGGCTGGCCTTGGAACTCTCACTCGCCCGCGGCCGCGACCCCGACCACCCAAGAGGACTCTCCAAGATCACCAAAACTCGATAAGGAACGGCCACGCTATCCAACCGCGACCTAAGGGGACCGTGACGAAACCAACCACGGCCACCACCAATGGCGAGCAGCACACGGAGAGTGACCAAAACCAAGAATTCCGGGGAGGCGGAACAGTTCGTCTTATTGCGCAACTCTTTACACTTCTGAGATGCGGAGAACCTCGTTCGCTCGCTGGCACTGCTCGGTCGCGCGGACCATGGATCTGCTGGGCGACCAGTGGACGCTGCTGGTGCTGCGGGAGGCGTTCCTGGGCACCCGCCGGTTCGACCGCTTCCAGGCCGAGCTGGGCATCGCCCGCAACACCCTGACCGAGCGGCTCGACCGGCTGACCGGCGCGGGCGTGCTCGACCGGGTCCGCTACCAGGACCGGCCGGTGCGCTACGAGTACGTGCTGACCGAGATGGGCCACGACTTCTTCCCGGTGCTCGCCTCGATCATCGGGTGGGGCGACCGGTGGCTCAATGAGCAGGGAGAGCCGCCGCTGGTGGTGCGCCACCGCGACTGCGGCAGACCGACGCACGCCGTCGTGGGCTGCGCGCACTGCGGCGGCGAGCTGAGCGATCGGCGAGTGAGTTTGGAACCGGCTCAGGACAAGTGAAGCCCGCTCCGTCGAGGGGGTTGAACGGAGCGGGCGATCACCATGTTACGCCGAACGGCGTAATCGTGACGGAGGAGGATGCGGTGGGCGAGGTCGCGGTAGGTGTCGACGCCGGTGGCACGGCGACTCGGGCGGTGGCCGTGACCGCGTCCGGCGAAGTGGTCGGCCGGGGCGAATCCGGTGGTGGAAACCCGAATTCGCACCCTCCCTCGGTGGCGGCGGCCAACATCGGCGCGGCCATCGCGGCAGCGGTCGGGGCGCACTCGGCCGTCTCGTGCGTGTTGGGGATGGCGGGCGCGTCGGGGCTGAGCGACCCGGCGGTCGCGGAGGAGTTCCGGTCCGCGCTGGCCGCCGCGGGTGTCGACCGGCCCGCGCTGGTGCTCTCGGACGCCGAGGTCGCGTTCGCGGCGGGGACGGCCGACCCGGGCGGCACGGTGCTGATCGCGGGAACCGGGTCCATCGCGATGCGGATCACCGACCGCAGGCACGCCGCCACGGTCGGCGGCTGGGGCTGGCTGCTCGGCGACGAGGGCTCGGCGTTCTGGATCGGTCGCGAGGCCGTCCGGGCGACGATCCAGGCCGTGCAGCGCGATGACCGGCTCAGTCCGCTGACCTCGGCCGTCCTCGACCTCGCTATCGGCGGGCCGGAGAACGCTTTCGCCCGGTTGATCAGGGCGGTGAACGCCGAGGCGCCGGTGCGCCTGGCCCGGTTCGCGCCGCTGGTCAGCCTGCACGCCGGCGATCCGGTGGCCGCCGACATCATCGAACGGGCGGCCCGGGCACTGGCGTCACACGCGCTGGAAGCGTGGTCCGGCGGCCCGATCGTGCTGGTCGGGACCGTCGCGGGGCCGGACACGCCTATCGGGGCGCGGCTTCGCGCGATCCTGGACGGCCATGACGTGCGGACCGCGAAGGACGGGGTCGCGGGGGCGGGCTGGCTGGCGGCGCGCGAGGCGTTCGGGGCGTCGGTGCCGCACCCGTGTGGCGGTGTGACCGTCGCTTAGGCGGGAATCCGGGGGTGACGCAGGCCTGGGTGGTCCTCGGGCAGCGAGCGGCGGAGGATGACCGCGCTGGCCGCGACGACGACACCCACGAGCGGCCACGACAGCGCCACCTGTGCGATGCCGAGCGCGAGGGCGTTGCCGGAGAGCCAGAGGGCTCCGAAGACCAGCGTGCGGACGCCGTACTGGCCGAACACCCACACCCAGCTCGCCCGGCCGTAGGCGCGCAGCAGGTCCGGGTCACGGCGCCAGCGCGCCTTCTGCCCGAGGATCGCGCCGACGACCACGCCGAGCAGCGGCCAGCGGATCAGGATGGACAGCGCCCAGGCGAGCCCGCTGGCGATGTTGACGAGCAGCCGAAGCAGGAAGAAGTCCTCGGCGCGGCCGGTGTAGAGGACGACGAGCGCGGCGGCGATGATCGCGGCGAGACCACCCAGCGCGGCTGTGATCTTCGCCCCAGTGATCAGCCGGTAGGCACACAAAGCGCTGGCAGCGGCCACCGCCGCGCCCGCGCCCCAGCCGATGTGGTGATCCGTCAGCAACCAGCCGAGCAGGAACGCCAAAGGCGGTACGGTGGCGTCGACCGCGCCCCGACGCCCGCCGAGCAGGTCGGCGAGGGTGTCGGAAGAGGCGGCCACGCGTACAGCCTGCCGTACGCCGAATCTGTTAGGTAGCCCTAACTCCGGATATCGGACAGGAAATGAGTGGTCACCAGCGGTAACTGAATCTACGCTTCGGTAACCGACGGTGGCGTAGGTCGGGAATGCCACGGCATTCTGGGCGTTTGATCGGGGTGGGAGAAAGATCGGCTCTCGGCGGGAGGGGACAGCTGTGCACGGGTGGTCGAGCTGGGTCGCGATCGGTGACAGCTTCACCGAGGGAATGAGTGACGAGGGTCCGGACGGCCACTTCGTGGGCTGGGCGGACCGCCTGGCCGCGATGATGGCGGAGCAGAGTCCGGGCTTCCAATACGCCAATCTGGCGCTGCGCGGGAAAATACTCCAGGAGATCATCGACGAACAGGTCCCGATCGCGGTGCACACGCGCCCGGATCTGGTGAGCCTGTGCGGCGGCGGCAACGACCTGATCACCCCCGGCCGCGACGCCGACAACGTCGCCGCCCTCTTCGAGGACGCCGTCGTCGAGCTGAAGGCGGCCGGGTGCACGGTCGTGATGTTCACCGGCCCCGACCCGCAGGTGCAGCCGCTGCTGCGGCGCGTGCGCGGCAAGGTCGCGATCTACAACGGACACCTGCACGCCATCGCCGAACGGCACGGCGCGATCCTGGTGGACCTGTGGTCCATGAAGGTCCTCCACGACCGCCGCTCCTGGTGCGACGACCGGCTCCACTTCTCCGGCGACGGCCACCGCCGCATCGCCCTCCGAGTCGCGGAAGCACTGTCGGTGCGGACGGACGACGACTGGCGTGAGCCGCTGCCGCCGGAGGAGCCGAAGCCGTGGCTGCACTCGCGGCAGGCCGACCTGGCGTGGACCACGACGCACCTCATCCCGTGGATCCGCAGGCAGATCATGGGCGAGTCCATGGGCGACGGCCTCGCGCCGAAACACCGCGAACTGCGCCCCTACCGCGAGTCCCGCCCGTACCGCGGCGACGACCACGCCGCCAACGTCTAGCCGTACACAAACGACCGGCCGGCTCTCTCCCCCCAAGGAGCGCCGGCCGGTACGTCGGGCCGCGCACCCCCAAGCCGCGCAGCCCAATGGCACCACGCTGGGCGCCGGCACCAACCCTGCCGGCGCTTCGATCACCCCCGCTAAACCATCACTAAATCCCACCGCCCGGTCGCGAGTCGGGGAGTGGTCAGGTGGGTGGGGGCAGGGACGCCAGGGACGCGCGGGCGGCGTCGGCGGCTGGGGACTGGGCTTGACGGTAGCGTTCGATCGCGATCATCAGTTCGGTGCGGGCGGCCGGTATGTCGCCGCTGTCGCGGAGGGTGCGGGCCAGGACTTCGCGGGCGAAGGCCTCCGTCAGCTCCATGCCGTTGACCTCCGCCAGCGCCACCGCCTCCCGCGCGTTGGCTGCCGAGTCCGCCAGCAGGCCCAGTTCGTGTTCCAGCTCCGCCAGGTTCGCCAAGGCCAGCCCCACGAAGCCGAGGTCGCCGACTTCCCGGTACAGCTCGACCGCCATCCGCTGCGGCTCCAGCGCCTCCTTCGGCGCGCCGAGGTTCAAGTGGACCTGGGCGATGTTGTTGTGCAGGTTCGCCTCCCCCAACCGGTACCCCGCGACCCGCGCCAACGACAGCGCCTGCCGGTAGCCGTCGAGGGCCTCCGGGAACCGCTTCTGGCCGTACCAGGCGCTCGCGCGGGTGTTGTGGGCCATCGCGCTGAGTTTGGGGTCGGCGAGGTCCGCGCCGATGGTGACGGCGGCGTCCGCGTCGGCCATCGTCTCGTGTTCGGCGCCGAAGCGGGTCAGCAGGACACAGCGGCTCAGGTGCAGCAGCACCTGCCCGCGTCGGTCGCCGCACGCCCGTGCCGACGTGAGTCCCAGGTCCAGCAGCCATTCCCAGTCGTCGCGGCGGGAGCGGACTCGGCGGTAGTCGCCCGCGACCCTGGCCAGTTGCCACACCTCGCGGTGCAGGCCCGCGTCGGCGCAGGCCGTGGCGACGGCCAGCAGGTTGGGCCACTCCCGGTCGTACCAGCCCAACGCGGCGTCGCGGTCGGGGATGTCCGGGCAGGGGGACACGTCGGGGGCGATCTCGTCGTCGACCGCGCGCAGGTGTCGGCGGCAGACGTCGGCCGCATAGAGGTAGTGGCCCGCGACCGCGCGCAGCGACTCCACTCCGGACCCGGCGAGTTCGCGCGCGAAGAGGCGGACCAAGTCGTGCATGCCGTAGACGTCGCGGTCCAGTTCAGACACCAGGAACGACCCGGCGAGCACCCGCAGCCTGGCCCGGGCCCGCCCGACGTCGGTCCCGCACAGCGCGGCCACCGCGTACGGGCTCACCCACTGCCCTGGGAACGCGCCGAGCGCGCGCAGCGTGGCCGCGTGCGGCTCGTCGAGCCTGCGGACGGTGACGTCCAGCGCGGCCCGGACGCTCGTGTTCGCGTCCTCAACATCGAGGGCGCCCAGCCGGGTGCGCTCGTCGGACAGCTCCGCCACCAGGTCGCCGACCGTCCACTGAGGACTGACGGCCAGCCGCGCGCCCGCGATCCGCAGCGCCAGCGGCAGAAATCCGCACAGCCGGGCGAGCCGGGCCCGCTGCGCGCGTTCGGCGCCGTCGACCGGCGGCCCGGCCGCGTGCTCGATCAGCTGGACGGCCGCGTCGGCGGGCAAGGTGTCCACGACCCGCAGCCGGGCGCCGTCGGCGACCAGCCCGTCCAGTCTTCGTCTGCTCGTGACCAGCACCAGCGACCGCCCGGCCCCCGGCAGCAGCGGCCGGACCTGCTCGGAGTCGCGGGCGTCGTCGAGCAGCACGAGGACCCTGCGGTCGGCCAGCAGCGACCGGAAGAGCGCGGACCGCTCGGCCACCTCGGGCGGGATGTCCACCGCGGCGACACCGAGCGCCAGGAGGAACCGGGTCAACACGTCGGCGGCGTCGAGCGGCGGGTGCCGGGGGTCGAACCCGCGTAGCGACACGTACAGCTGCCCGTGGACGAACTCGCGCGCGACCTGGCTGCCCCACAGCAGCGCCAGCGCGCTCTTCCCGATTCCCGCCGGCCCGGCGAGCACCGCGACCCCCGCGCCGCGCACCCCGTCGAGCCACGCCAGTTCCGACTCGCGGCCGGCGAAGCCCGACGGCGGGGCGGGCAGCTGCGCCGGGTTCAGCACGCCGACCCGCGGGCTGACCACCGGGTCCGCCCGCGGCGTCAGCAGCCGCTCGTCGTCACGCAGCACCCGGCTGTGCAGCTCACGCAGGCCAGGGCCCGGATCGAGACCGAGTTCCCCCGCCGCCCGCTGCGCGAAGCGCTGGTAGATCTCCAGCGCCCCCGCCCGCCTGCCCGACCGGTAGAGGGCCAAGACCAACTGCCCGACGAGGTGCTCCCGGAACGGATGGGTGTCGACCAGCGCGGCGAGTTCGCCGATCACGTCGTCGTGCCTGCCGAGTTCGAGGTCGGCGTCGATGCGCGCCTCGATCACCGCGAGCCGCAGCTCGGCGAGTTCGGGGGCCCGGACCCGGTCGCCGATGTCGGACAGCTCTGGCCCGCGCCACAGTGTCTGCGCCTTGGCGAGCATCGCCGAGCGGACCTCGGGCGCCCGTCCGCGCGCCCCGGCGAGCAGCCGCCGGGCCATCGAGACGTCGATCCGGCTCTCGTCGATCACCAGCTGGTAGCCCGCGCCGGTCGTCTCGATCGACGTCGTCGGGTCCAATGTGGACAGCCACCTCCTGGTGCGGGACACATAGCCCTGCACGATCGTGCGGGCGGTCACCGGTGGTTCGTGGTCCCAGAGCAGGTCGACGATCCGCTCGATCGGAACCACCTGATTGGGTTCCAAGAGCAGGATCGCGAGCAGCCCACGCAGTCCCGGCCCGCCGATCGAGTGCAGCTGCTCCCCCACCGCCACACCCACCGGGCCGAGCACGCAGAAGCGCGGCCCGTCGTCGCCTGTCGAGTCCACCCCGCCACCCCCAGGTTGACGCACCCGTCCCCACGGGCGCGTTCACACACCGCAGGACAACCTAGGGGCAAACGGCTGGTGACGTCGGGGGTACTCGAAGAGTCAACCGATTGGCGTACGCCCCGAGTGCGGTCACGGCGGGCTCTTGGTCAACATCCGACGAAGCATCACCGCTTCGCGGTTCGCGACAACGTAACAAACCGCGAGCGGGCGGTCACCCCCTGGCGGCGATGAAGGACGGTCGCGGCCTGGCCGCGGCGAACGGCTCCACCAGTTCGTTCTCCACGCTGTTGAACACAATGAAGATGTTGGAGCGCGGGAACGGCGTGATGTTGCTGCCCGACCCGTGCATGACGTTCGAGTCGAACATCAGCGCCGACCCGGCGGGCCCGGTGAACTGCTCGATGCCGCACGCGTTCGCCAGCATGGTGATGTCGGCTTCGCTCGGCACGCCGATCTCCTGCATCGACAGCGACGCCTTGTAGTGATCGTCGGGCGTCTCGCCGACGCACGGAATGAACGTGCGCTGCGAGCCGGGCATGACCATCAGGCCGCCGTTGAACGGGAAGTTGTCGGTCAGCGCGATCGACATGCTCACCGCGCGCGGGCTGGGCATGCCGTCCTCGGCGTGCCAGGTCTCGAAGTCCGAGTGCCAGTAGAAACCCTTGCCGCGGAAGCCAGGCATGTAGTTGATCCGGCTCTGATGGATGTAGGCGTCGGAGCCAAGGATCTGCCGGGCCCGCTCGATCACCCGAGGGTCGGCCACCAGTTCGGCGATCAGGTCACTGATCTTGTGCACCTCGAAGATCGAGCGCACCTCCTGCGACTTCGGCTCGACGATCGTGCGCTCGTCGGCTTTGAGCGTGGCGTCAGTGGACAGCCGCCGCAGCTCGTCCTGGAACGCGTTCACCTCGGAGGGACCGAGCAGGTCCTGGAACACCGAGAAGCCGCGCGCGTCGTGGGCGACCAGCGTCTCCGGGTCGATCGGTCCGTCCACACCGGACCAGACGGTGGGTTCGAGCCGGGAGATCGGCTCGAGCCGGTCGCGGGTGCGGGTCCGGTAGCGGTCCTGGGTCGAGATCGTCACCGCGCTACTGGTCGTCAGCAGCGGGTACACGCCGTTCTCGTCGTGCACCTCGCGGCCGGTCACGGGCGGGTTGAACACGCAGACCGTGCGCATGCGGGTCTTCGGCCGCAGCTGGTGGCGCTCGTTGCCGTCGAGCAGGTACAGCGACCCGGGCGCCAGCACGTGCGTCTCGCCGGTCTCCTTGTCGAGCAGCTCGCCGTCGCCCTCGACGACGAACACCGCCTCGACGTGGTTGGCGTACCAGAAGTCGTTGACCGTCCCCGGCTCCAGCGTCGTCTCGTGCACCGAGAAGCCGACGCCCTCCTGCGCGAGGATGATCCGCTTGCTGCGCCAGTTCGGGGTCTTGACGTCGCGTTCGGTGTCGGTCAGGTCGTGCACCGAGCGGACGATCACCGCGGGCCTCCCAGGGTCGCGGCGACGGCGTCGTCGACGATCGCCAGGCCTTCCTCCAGCTCGGCGTCGGTGACGGTCAGCGGCGGCGTGATCTTGGCGACCTCGCCGTCGGGGCCGGAGGTCTCCATCAGCAGACCCCGGTCGAACGCGGCGCGGCACACCTTGCCCGCGATGTCGCCGTCGGTGAACTGCAGACCCCTGGCCAGACCGCGGCCCTTGGCCTTGAGCGCGACCTCCGGGTAGGCGAGCGCGAGGTCGGTCAGCGCGCGGCCGACCTGCTCGCCCTTGGCCAGGGTGGACTTCTCCAGGGTGTCGTCGGACCAGTAGGTCTTGAGGGCCTCGGTGGAGGCGACGAACGCCGGGTTGATCCCGCGGAAGGTGCCGTTGTGCTCGCCCGGCTCCCAGACGTCGAGTTCGGGGCGCAGCAGGGTCAGGCCCAGCGGCAGGCCGTAGCCGCCGATGGACTTCGACAGGCAGACGATGTCGGGTTTGATGCCCGCGGCCTCGAAGCTGAAGAACGGCCCGGTCCGGCCGCAGCCCATCTGCACGTCGTCGACGATCAACAGGATGCCCTGGCGCCGGCACAGCTCCGAGAGGCTGCGCAGCCACTCGACGCTGGCGACGTTGATACCGCCCTCACCCTGCACGGTCTCCACGATGACCGCGGCGGGCTCGTTGAGGCCGCTGCCGCTGTCCTTGAGCAGGCGCTCGAACAGCATGAAGTCCGGTGTGAGGCCGTCGAGGTAGTTGTCGAACGGCATCGGGGTGGCATGCACCAGCGGGACGCCCGCGCCGCCGCGCTTGAGCGAGTTGCCGGTGACCGACAGCGCGCCCAGCGTCATGCCGTGGAAGGCGTTGGTGAAGTTGATGATCGACTCGCGGCCGGTGACCTTGCGGGCGAGCTTCAGCGCCGCCTCGACGGCGTTCGCACCCGCCGGACCAGGGAACATGACCTTGTAGTCCAGCTCGCGCGGCGCGAGCACGGTGTCGACGAAGGTCTCCAGGAAGTCGCGTTTGGCGACGGTCTGCATATCCAGCGAGTGCGTCACGCCGTCACGCTGGATGTAGTCGATCACGGCCTGTTTCAGAATCGGGTTGTTGTGCCCGTAATTGAGCGCTCCGGCTCCGGCGAAGAAGTCGAGGTAGCCCTGGCCATTCTCATCGAAGATCCGGCTGCCGGTCGCGCGATCGAATGTCACCGGCCAGCTCCGGCAATAGCTCCGCACCTCGGACTCGATCATGTCGAAAACGCTCACTGCTCTCCATCCCGTTCGGAAAGTCGATTCGGTAAAGGTCTTCAGCCTCGTGCTCGTCCGGGAACTGCTCGGCCCCGAACAGCTCCGTGCGCCGCAGGCGGGCGTCATGGCGCTTGGCCAGTGAGGCGAACAGGCCGACCGACGCGGCGTTGCCGGGAGTGATGGTGGTCTCCAGGTGATACGCACCCTGAGCTGCGACACGAGCCATCAGGTGATCAAGTAGCCGACCACCGAGACCCGACCCGCGCTGCGACTCGTCGACGGCGATCTGCCACACCACGACGGTGTCCGGCCGCCGCGGCCGAACGAATCCGATGACGAAACCCACGACCTCGCCGTCGACGCGGGCGACAGCGGAGGTCTCCGCGAAATCCCGGCACCACAGCAGATAGGCGTAGGACGAATTGAGGTCGAGCGCGCGTGAATCACGCGCGATTCTCCAGATCGCCGCGCCATCCGCTATGGACGGAGCGCCGATCTCCTCGCGTTCCCGTTTTCCCGACATGCCAAGGCAACGTAACAGGGTCGTTTCACGCATACCGGATGGCCGATCGCGGCGCGACCGGCTAACCAGCGGTTTCGTGAATACCCCCGTGAGGATGACAACATCACGGTTGTGCGCCCCGCTGACAGCGTGTTAACGCACTATCCCGATGATCGGGAGCTTTCCCACAGGTCGATGCCGGAATCCACCGCGTAGCGGTCGATCTCGGCGAGTTCGTCGTCGGTGAAGGGCGGCCCGTCGACCGCCCGCAGGGTGCTCTCCAGCTGCTCCACCGAGCTGGCGCCCACCAGCGCGGAGGTGACCCGGTCGTCGCGCACCACCCAGGACACCGCGAGCTGCGCGAGCGTCTGGCCGCGGGACTTGGCGATCTCGTTGAGACCGCGCACCCGCCGCAGGTTGTCGTCGGACAGCATCTCGGGCAGCAGCGAGGAATCGCGGCTGCCGCGCGAGCCGGGCGGGACGCCGTCGAGGTACTTGTCGGTCAGCAGGCCTTGCGCCAGCGGGGAAAAAGCGATGCAGCCCACACCCAGGTCGCCGAGGGTGTCCAGCAGCTCCCCTTCAACCCAGCGGTTGAGCATCGAGTACGACGGCTGGTGAATGAGCAGCGGCACCCCGGCGGCGCGCAGCAGCTCGGCGGCCTGGCGGGTGGCGCTCGGCGAGTACGACGAGACGCCGACGTAGAGCGCCTTGCCCTGCTGCACGGCGCTCGCGAGCGCGCCGACGGTCTCCTCCAGCGGCGTGTCCGGGTCGAACCGGTGGGAGTAGAAGATGTCGACGTAGTCCAGGCCCATGCGGTTGAGCGACTGGTCCAGTGAGGACAGCAGGTACTTGCGCGAGCCCCACTCCCCATAGGGCCCGGGCCACATGTCGTAGCCCGCCTTCGTGGAGATCACCAGTTCGTCGCGGTAGGCGCCGAACTCGCGCTCCAGCGCGCGGCCGAAGTTGCGCTCCGCCGAGCCGTAGGGCGGGCCGTAGTTGTTGGCCAGGTCGAAGTGGGTGACGCCGAGGTCGAACGCGCGGCGCAGGATCGTCCGGCCGATCTCGTGCGGCTGGTCGTCGCCGAAGTTGTGCCAAAGCCCGAGGGAGACCGTGGGCAGTTTCAGCCCGCTGCGACCGCACCGGCGGTAGGGAATCCGCTCGTAGCGGTCGTCCGACGCGACATAGGCCATGAGCCCGACCGTAGTTGCGCGCGCCCGGTGGCGCACGCCGCCGTCAGACCGACAGGTACTTGACCATGATGACCTGGAGTTCGCCGACGCCGAAGCCGAGGACCGCGCCGACGGTGATCAGGATCCATTCGTCCTGCTCGAACGCGGGCCGGATGAGCGCCTCGAACTCGTCCTCCGTCATCTCCTGCATCTTGGTGACCAGGGTGTTGCGGATGTCCATCGCGTCCTCGGCGTAGGACTCGATGTGCGTCATCGTCTCCGGCAGCCGCGCGATCACCTTCTCGGCGATGCTGTTCTTGATCGCCTGGTAGCGGCCGCTGCCCACGGC
Organism: Actinokineospora sp.; assembly: GCF_050699995.1. Classification (GTDB taxonomy): domain Bacteria; phylum Actinomycetota; class Actinomycetes; order Mycobacteriales; family Pseudonocardiaceae; genus Actinokineospora. Next base: position 26,332 of record NZ_JBOHGC010000292.1, read on the forward strand.
CAGCATCACCAGCGGCCGGGCCGGGCCGGACTGCTTGTCGATCACGGTTCGGACCTGGGCGGCGACCAGCGCGAACAGCCGGTCCGACAGCGGCCCGCGCAGAACCGCCTCCATCACGTTCTTCGGTGTGATGATCTCGCGCGCGATCAGCTCGCCGTAGTCCGCGGCGACCTCCTTGCGGCGCTTGAGGAACAGCCCCTGCCACTCGAAGATGCCGAGGTAGCGGGTCGGTTTCTTCGGGTTGAAGATCATTTTGAGGGCGAGCCAGTCGGTGAACCAGCCGGTCAGGCCGCCGAAGATGGGCATCACCCACGGGTTCTTCAGCGCGGCCCACGCGAACATCTGCACCAGCCCGATCGCGAAGCCGAACACGATCCCGGACCGGGCGATGAACTGGAACTCCTTGCGGCCCGCGTGCTGGAAGATCCGGTTGAGCAGCGCCTTGTCCCGCACCAGGTTCGTGACGACCATGTCCTTGAGGTCGAACACCGCGTCGACGTCGTTCTTGACCGTCTCCAGCAGCGAGGCCACCACCCCGGGCGCCTCGGCCTGGACGTGCCGCACGATCCGCCGTCGCACCTGGTCGGGCAGGGTCTCCCACAGCCCCGGCTGGAACTCCTGGGCGATCTCCTCGGCGATCTCCTCGACCCCGGCGAGCAGCGGCTTCTCGATCTCCTTGACCACCCGCTCCGGGTCGAGCCTGCCCATCACCTCGCTCGCCGAGATCAGCCGGTCGGTCATCGTGTCGACGGCGATACTGGCCATCCGCGCCGCCCGCCGCGGCACGATGCCCTGCCAGCCGAAATAGGGCTTCTTGCCGACGAACTCCAGTGGCTGGAACATCATCCGGATGGCGACGAGCTTGGTGACGTAACCGATCAGGGCCGCCATGAGCGGCATCGACGCGTAGACCATCCAGTTGACCTGGATGTCCGCGATGATGCCGTTCACCGGCGCTCCCCGAGCGTCAGCCCGCGGGCAGTCGGGTCGCACACCGCCCAGAACTGGGCGCCCAACTCCGAGATCCGCAGGGTCAGCCGGATCGCCTTGGCCCCGAACCGGCTCTGCGCCTTCGCCCGGTCCTCCGCGGCGCGGACCCGGTCGTCGGTCAGCAGCATCTCGTAGGCCACGCCGAGCGTCGGGTCTTCCTCACCGACCTCGGCGAGCCCGAACCGCAGCAGCCTGCCGACGCAGAGCGGCACGAGACCCGGCTGGACCACCCCGGCGACCCGGCCGACCGTCGACGCGTTCTGCAGGATGAACCGCTGCGCCCCGCCGCGCGCGGTCCGCGCGGCGAGGTGCATCAGCGGGAAGACAGTGCCGTCCGACAGCGCGGAGACGATCCGCGCCTCGTCCGGCAGCAGCTGGCGCAGGACAGACTCGAAGTAGTGGTCGCGGGCGGCGTCCTTGCTGTCGGTGACCGACCGCTCCAGCAGCTGCGACATCGCCAGCCGCATCGGCTCCCGAACCCTGGCCGCCTCGATCAGCCGGGGCTCCGGGTCGGGCAGCGGCTCCAGGTGCTTGCGCACCTCGGCGACGATGGCTTCCTCGACCTTCTGCACCTGTCGCTCGGCCACCTCGCCGCCCGGAAGCCGCCGAGCGACCTGCCACCCGCTGCGATAGAGCCATCCGAGGGCCCGACCCGCCCGGTCGACCATCTCGGCGGTCGGGTCGGACCCGTTGGCGGAGGCAAGCGCGCGCCGATCGTCGTCCATGGCGGCCTCCAGGCTCATTGGGATCTCTGGTGTACCACAACGAGCGAAGAAAGCGCAGGTCACTCAGGTTGTCGCCGAAGTCACCCGGTCAGGTCAGCGAACAGGTCCTTCTCGGTGATCCCCGGCCCGTGGCCCTCACGGATGAACCACTCGATGCCGAAGGCGCCATGGAAGGCCTCGTCCGGCATCGCGAGGAAGAAGGACTCCTCACTGATCTGGCTCGCGTGCGCGCGCATCGCCGCCCGCTTGGTGACCAGGTACTCGGAGACGTCGACCGCGGCGGTGATCTCCGATTCGGGCTTGCCGATCTTCATGTCGGCGGGCGGCCCGAAGCCCGTCTCACCGCGCGCCTCGGCCTCCTCGCGGCCGCGGCGGATCAGGTCGGCGTTGATCGTCGCCTGGTAGACCTTGGGTGTGCCCGCCAACTCGGCGGCGCGCTTGCCGACCCGGTGGACCTGGATGTGGTCGGGGTGGCCGTAGCCGCCGAAGTCGTCGTAGATGGTCAGGATGTCGGCGTCCTCCTCGACGAGGATCTTGGCCAGCCGGACGGCGGCCTCCTCGACCGACGCGGTCCAGAACGAGCCCTCCGCGTCGTTGGTGGGCTCGCCCATCATTCCGGAGTCGTGGTAGCCGAGGAACTCGACGCGGGACACGCCGAGGATCTTGGCGGCGGCGCGGGTCTCCTCGACCCGGCGCTGCCAGAGGGGTTCGCCTTCGCCCAGGAAACCGTCGGGGACCTCGCCTAACTCGCCCCGGGTCGCGACTACGAGCACGACCCGGTGGCCTTCGTCGGCGGCCTTGCGCATGACCCCGCCACAGGAGATGCACTCATCGTCCGGGTGGGCGTGGAACGACACCAATGTAGCCATGACATCGAAGGTAATCGATCTGTCCGACAGTCCGCCGGGACTCGTTTCCGCCGCAGGTCACACACTGTCCGATGTGGACGTCAAAAGATTTCCTCGGTCCACGTGAAACGATCTCCGGCGGGCGGCGATGCAGTGGGAGAACGGCCCCGGCGGACCCCCAGCTCCGGGGCCGTTCCCTATGTCACCGCTCGATCAGGCTCACGCTGGTCCGGTAATTCGAGTCGCCGACGAACGGCACCGGACGGTTGATGCCGATCGTCACCGCCACCTGCTGGCCCGCGATGTCGCCCAGGTCGAAGAACCGGGTCTCGACCAGTGCGCCAGGGCACCAGCTGCGGGGGTTGGTGGTGAGGTTGTCGCGGAAGATGCCAGGGTTGCCGTCGGGGCTGTACTGCTCGTACTGGGCGCAGTCGACGCCCGTTGAGAACTGGCCGACCTGCCTGCCGAGCGCGGTGAGGGTCACGGTCGTCTTGGAGTACTCCTCACCGCCCGACGCGGCGCCGTAGCCCGCGATGCTCACCGCGAGCGTGCCCTTGCCGGTCGCGGCCGTGTTCGCCATGGACTGGGTCGTGTAGGTGTTCGACCTGATCTCGAATCGCGACAGGGGCACTGGTCACGACCCGGTCCCCGCTCACGGCCGACGGCGTCGACACCAGGGCAAGCGAGTAGGTGAACCCGACGGCCTTGAACGCCGCGTCCACCGGCCGGTTCGAGCAGGCGTCCTGCGCGTACGGGTTCGAGCCGCCGCTGATGCCGACGTAGATGTCGCGGTTCGGGTCGGACAGGGCGCCGGCGTAGGCGGCCATGGGCGCGTCCGGGTAGACGCGGGTGGCCATGGTGCCCTGCCAGTAGTCGCTGAACGGCGTGATGAAGTCCTGCAGCGTCACCCGAGGCGTGGCCGCGGTCGGCACCTCGCCCTTGGGCATGCTGATGTAGAAGATCGAACCGAAGCGGTCGTAGTTGTCGCACTGCGCGTGATAGGTCAGCCGGAGGGCGACGTCAGTGCCGAGCTTGCCCTGCTCCTCGGCGGTGAGCTTCTTCGCGTACTCGGTGCCGCGGTTCCACATGAGCACGCCGGCGGGCGGGGTGTAGTTCGGCTCGGTGCTCACGTAGATGCCGAACTGGGGGATGCGGTCAAAGACCGGGACCACGGTAGGAGCGGGCGGCGCGGCTCCGGTGTAGACCTCGAACTCGTAGATCCGCGCGGCGGTGTCGGTGCTCTGCGTCGGCGTCGTGATCACGAGCTTGGCGTGACGAGCGCTGGTGGTGGTGATGAGGTGGGTAGTGATGTCGGCGGTGTTGTTGGTGATGGACACCGGTGTGGACCACGTGCTGCCGTCGGCGGAGAGCCGGATAGAGAACGCCTTCGTGTTGTTGGTAGCCGATTCACCACCGCTGCCCGTTGACCGCCTGGCCGGACCCTCGGTGCTCGCGCACGCCGCTGAGCCAGCGGCGGGTTTGTTCAGGGCGACGTTGCTGTCGGCGGCGTGCGCGGCCGTGCTGCTGACGGCCGCGCGTGACCCATCTGGGCCACAACCAGTGGCCCGGTGACGTCATGTACTTCCAGGCGAACATGCGAGAGGACATCGGCGGGGAGAACCCGGCGCTGCTGGCTTCGATCTATTCCATCTACCGCTGATCGCGGTAGGGCGGTAAGTCGTCACTGGCACGGCGGCATCGGCTCGGAGTCGACCGGGACGAATTCCGCCGTGCCATCCGGCCAGGTGAAGCGCGCCAGATCCGGCCGAACCAGCGTCATCGTCCCGACCGTGATGTCCCGCCCACCCGGGTGCGGCTGCTCGGTCGGGGCGATAGCCGCCCACCACCGCCCGCCAAACGTCGCACTTCGGATGCCGCAGTGGGTGTTCAACTCGAACGGATACCCGACCCCGACGACCGGCGCACCCAGGTTCCCCGTCGTCGCGGACGCCGCCGAGCTTGCCGCGGGCCCAATGTCCCGTTCGGGGCCGCCACGGCTCGTCATGACGAACGCTCCGCCCGCCAGCATGACGGCGGTGACCCCAGCCAGCACCGGCAGCGCCACCCGCCTGCGCCGCACCGCCCTGGCGCCCGCGCGTTCGATCTCAGCGAAGTCCAGACCCAGTTCCGGCTCATCGGCCCCGAGCGCACGGTCGAACAGGTTCTTGTCACTCATCTAAGCTCCCCGGCTTCCGTTTGACCTTCGCGAGCGGACTCGCCCAACGCGGCGCGCAGCGCGTTCAGCCCACGGGCACACTGCGACTTGACGGTCCCCTCACTGATGCGCAGCGCGGCGGCGGTTTCGGCGACAGACAGCCCGCCGTAGTACCGCAGCACCAACACCGCCCGCTGCCTCGGAGGCACCCGGGCGATCGCGGCACGGACATCGACGACATCGTCGACGGCCGATCCGGCCGCCGGGCGTTCCGGGACCGGACCGAACACCTCACCCCGGCGCTCCCGACGTCTCGCCTCATCGATGGCCAGGCGGGACAACACCCTGCGCGCGTAGGCATCGACGCCGCCGACGTCGATGCGGTGCCACTGGCGATACATCCGCAGCAGCGCCTCCTGCACCATGTCCTCCGCCCTGCCCCAATCGCCGCTGATCAGGAACGCGATCCGCCGCCACCGCACCGCGTTCTCGCGCGCGACCTGCGAGAAGTTGTGACGATCCACCCGAGTCCCCTCTCCGTTCACCACTACATACAGCGTGCCGGGGGCGGAGGTTGCACGCCCGACCCGAGGTCGCATCGCGCCGATCGGCGGGAGGAACCCGGGGATGGGGGAGTTGACGTCCTCTACAGCCTGGCGCGGTTCGTTGAGACGCGTCGGTTCGTTATCACTGGTCCTTTGCCGCTTGGTGTCAGCGGTTGGTGGCGATGGACATTCGACGACCTCGCAGCTCTTCTCAACCCAGTCGTGGGGCGGGTAGCCGGCGGCAGGCACTCGGCGACGCGGACGCCGAAGCACGACACCGCGGCACTCGAGCTCGCCCTGGACTCGGTGCTCGATCTGCGGGATACCGTCGCAGCGGCCGCTACAGCGGCGCGGCTGGGCGTAGGACTTATCGAGCACGAGGGCGCTGCGGTCTGCTCGATGTCGTGGACTTGAGCCATCTTCGATCACGTGCCGGAGGTTCGCCTTCTCAGCGGATCAATACCTGCGAACACCTTGACCTGCAACGAGTTCTCACCCCGCCGGATCTGCATCAGATGTCCGCACGGCTCATTCGATGACAGCCAAATCGGCCCGACTTCGCAGTCATTCGTGCAGCCGTTGAGGCCGGAAACGATCTTGAAAGATCCTATTCCCGCAGGTAGAGCGTGGAGCCGGTGAGGGGACTTGAACCCCTAACCTTTCGCTTACAAGGCGAGTGCTCTGCCAATTGAGCTACACCGGCACGACACCCCGAGGTGTCCGCCTAATCCTAAGCCGACACGCCACCCGGTTGCGGAGTGGGCCTTGATCCGTAACCGTCGAGTGGAGACACGTGGAGGTGGTCGGAGCGTGAGATTCACGCGGGCTCGGCGGCAGGTGGTCGTGGAGCCGACGGTTGAGCCGATGGTCGTGCAGGGGCCCGCACTCCCCGAAGAGCGGACGGTCCACTTCGTTTTGGATCTTGCTCTGCGGATCGGCGAGGTGCAGATGTCGTCGGGCGCGGGGGCCGCCGATGTGACCGCGACGATCATCGCGGTGGCCAATGCCTATGGGCTTCCGCATTGTGAGGTCGACGTGATCTTCACGTCGATCACCGTGGCCTGTCACCGGGGCACCGAGCTTTCCCCGGTGACCACCCTGCGCGTGGTGCAGACCCGCAGTCTGGACTACACGCGGCTGGCGGCGGTGGAGAAGCTGGTGCGGGACATCACGGGCAGGCGGATCGAGGTCGAGGACGCGCACGCCGAGCTGAACCGGATCAACTCCGCCGAGCATCCCTACCCGCGGTGGGTCGCGACGATGTCCTACGCCGGGTTGGCCGCCGCGGTCACGATCTTCATCGGTGGGGCGCCGCTGATGGCCCTGTTCGCCGCTCTGATCACCGCGCTCATCGACCGGGTGGGGCGGATGCTCAACCGGCGGGCGCTTCCGTTCTTCTTCCAGCAGGTCCTCGGCGGCGCGCTGGCCACCGGTGGGGCTCTCGCACTGCTCGCGAGCGGGATGTTTCCGGCGGTGAAACCCACCGTGCTGGTGGCCGCCGCTATCACCGTTCTGCTCTCCGGGCTGACCGTTGTCTCCACCGTCCAGGACGCCATCACCGGGTTCAACGTCACCGCCGCGGGCCGCACGATGGAGGTCTCCCTGATGACCGCCGGCCTCACCGCCGGGGTCGTCATCGCCCTCAACATCGCGGTGGCGCTCGGGTTGCCAGAGACACCGCTCGCCGACCCGCTGCCGCCCTCCGCCCTGCGCCTGCCGGTGCAGACGCTGGCCGGGGCCGCCGCGGCAGGGTGTTTCGCGCTGGCCAGTTATGCCCCGCCGCGCTCCATGCTGGTCGCCGCCGTCGCCGGTGGTGTCGGGACCGCGGGGTACGGCGGACTCGTGCTGGCCGGGGCCGGGCCGATCGTCGCCTCCGCGGGGGCGGCCGTGGTGATCGGGTTCGCCGGTGGCGTCATCTCCCGGCGGTTCCGGATGCCGCCGCTGATCGTCGTGGTCTCCGGCATGGTTCCACTGCTTCCCGGCCTTCCGACCTACCGCGCGCTGTACGAACTGGCGATCGAACGCTCCCCCGCGGGCCTGTCCACGCTCATGATCGCCGCCGCCATCGCGTTAGCGCTGGCCGCGGGGGTCGTGCTCGGCGAATACTTGGCGCAACCCGTGCGCACCAAGCTCGGGCGGTTGGAGCGGCGGCTCGCCGGACCCCGGCTATCCGGCCCATTGCAACCCAACAAACGTCACACCGAGTCATAGACATTCGCACCACGCGGTGCCGGCGCGGAGTGACTAGCCTTGGAATTCGGGCATTCCCGCACCGGCTTCCAAAGGAGGCACGCCAGGCGTGAGCAGCGACAACGCCCCCAGAGACCACGGCGCCGACTTCATCGTCGCCGCGAACCGGCTCCCGGTCGACCTGGAGCGGCTGCCCGACGGCTCACAACGCTGGAAGCACAGCCCCGGCGGCCTGGTCAGCGCGCTCGCCCCGTTCCTGCGCAAGAACACCGGCGCGTGGGTCGGGTGGCCCGGCGTGGCCGATGTGGAGGTCGACGAGTTCACCGAGGACGGGCTGCGCCTTTACCCGGTGACACTCACCGCCGACGAGGTCCGCGACTACTACGAGGGCTTCTCCAACGCCACCCTCTGGCCGCTTTACCACGACGTCGTCGCGCCCCCGGTGTTCGACCGCGGCTGGTGGGACAGCTACGTCAAGGTCAACCACCGCTTCGCCGACGCCTGCGCGAAGGTCGCCGCGCCCAACGCCACGGTGTGGATCCAGGACTACCAGCTCCAACTGACCCCCGCGCTGCTCCGTGAGCAGCGGCCCGACCTGCGGATCGGCTTCTTCCTGCACATCCCCTTCCCGCCCACCGAGTTGTTCATGCAGCTCCCCTGGCGCGCCGAGATCGTCCGCGGTCTCCTCGGCGCCGACCTGGTCGGATTCCACCGCCCCGGCGGCGCGCAGAACTTCCTCTGGCTGGCCCGGCGGCTGCTGGGCTTGGAGCCGACCCGCGGCGCCGTGGGCGTGCGGACGCGGCCCGGTGTCATCCAGGTCGGCGACCGCGCGGTCCGCGTGGGCGCGTTCCCGATCTCCATCGACTCCAACGGTCTCGACGCGCTGGCCCGCAAGCGCGAGACCGTGACCCGCGCGGCCCAGATCCGGGCCGACCTGGGCAACCCGAAGAAGATCATCCTGGGTGTCGACCGCCTCGACTACACCAAGGGCATCGACCTGCGGCTCTACGCGCTGCAGGAGCTGCTGACCGAGGGCCGGATCGACCCGCGCGACGTCGCCATGGTGCAGCTCGCGACGCCCAGCCGCGAACGTGTCGAGCACTACCAGCGCATGCGCGGTGACATCGAGCAAGTGGTGAGCCGCATCAACGGCGAGTTCGCCAGGGTCGGCCGCCCGGTCGTGCACTACCTGCACCAGTCGGTCGACCGGGCGGAACTGGCCGCGTTCTTCTCGGCGGCCGACGTGATGCTCGTGACGCCGGTGCGCGACGGCATGAACCTCGTCGCCAAGGAGTACGTGGCCTGCCGCCACGACCTCGGCGGCGCGCTGGTGCTCTCGGAGTTCGCGGGTGCCGCGGCCGAGCTCACGAGCGCCTTCCTGGTGAATCCGCACGATCTTGACGGAGTCAAGAACGCCATGCATGCGGCCCTCACGATCGATCCAGCTGAGGGTCGTCGTAGGATGCGCGCGCTGAGGCGTCAAGTGCTGACCCACGACGTCGACCGGTGGGCTCGATCATTCCTCGACGCCCTGAGTCCTGAACAGAGCCCCTAGCCCCAGGAGAAGGCGTTGACCGCCGAGTCCCTGCCCGCCGACCTGCGCCGTGCGATCGTGCAGATCGCGAGGACACCGCGACTGCTGGTCGCCTGCGACTACGACGGAACCCTCGCGCCGATCGTCGAGGATCCGGAAAAAGCACGGCCGCACACCGAGTCGGTGGGCGCGCTGCGCTCGCTCGCCGGGCTGCACGAGACGACCACGGCGGTGATCTCCGGGCGGGCGCTGCGCGACCTGGCGACGCTGTCGCGGCTGCCGTCGGAGGTGCACCTGGTCGGCAGCCACGGCTCGGAGTTCGACGTGGGCTTCGTGCACGCGCTCGACGCCGACGCCCGCGCGCTGCACACCCGCGTCGAAGCGGAGCTGGAACTGCTCGTCGATGGCGCCGCGGGCGTGCAGCTGGAGGTCAAGCCCGCCAGCATCGCCGTGCACGTGCGCCGCGCGGAGCCGGAGGTGGCCGAGCGGATTCTGGCCGTGGTCCGCTCCGGCCCGTGCACCTGGGATGGCGTGCAGGTCACCGAGGGCAAGGCCGTGGTCGAGCTGGCGGTGATCCACACCGACAAGGGCCACGCCCTCGACGTGCTGCGCCACCAGGTCGGCGCCACGGCGGCGATCTTCGTCGGCGACGACGTGACCGATGAGAAGGCGTTCGCCCGGCTCTCCGGCCCGGACGTCGGGATCAAGGTCGGCGACGGCGAAAGCCTTGCCGTGTACCGGATCAACGACCCGATCGACGTCGCCACCGTGCTCGCCATGGTCCTGGAGGAGCGCCGCAACTGGCTCTACGGCGAGCAGGCGGTGCCGATCGAGCGGCTTTCGATGCTCTCCAATGAGCGCTCGGTCGCCCTGGTCACCCCGGACGCCCGCCTCACCTGGATGTGCCACCCGGAGCCGGACTCGGCGGCGGTCTTCGCCGACCTGCTCGGCGGCACGGCCGCGGGCCACTTCTCGGTCACCCCGGAACGCGGCGGTCTCCCGCTGGGCCAGCGCTACCTGCCCGGGACGATGACGGTCGAGACCCGCTGGTCGGGTCTGCTCGTCACCGACTACCTCGACCACTTCACCGACGCGCACCGCACCGACCTGATCCGCGTGGTGTCGGGCACGACCCCGGCGGTCGTGGAGTTCGCGCCGCGACCGGAGTTCGGCCAGGTGCAGGTGCGGCTTGAGGCCTCCGCCGACGGCGTCCGAGTGCTCGACACGTCGGACCCGATCACCCTGCGCTCCCCCGGCGTCACCTGGGAGATCACCTCCGACGGCATGCACGACACCGCCCGCGCGGTGATCCGGCCGAGCGCCGACGCGCCGGTGGTGCTGGAGCTGCGCTGTGGCACCGACAGCCTCGACCCGCACGAGATCCCCGAAGCCGATCGCAAGGCGCGCTCCGGGGCGTACTGGTCGCAGTGGCTCGACACGCTGGTGCTGCCCGCCGTCGAGAAGGAACTGGTGGCACGGTCGGCGCTCACGCTGCGCGGCCTGTGCCACAGCGAGACCGGCGCGATCATGGCCGCGGCGACGACGTCGCTGCCGGAGGAGATCGGCGGCATCCGCAACTGGGACTACCGCTACTGCTGGCTGCGCGACGCGTCGATGACGGCGAAAGCGTTGGTGTCACTGGGTTCCACCGCTGAGGCGGAAGCGTTCCTCGGCTGGGTGCACGGCGTGCTGGCCACGCTGCCCGGCCCGGAGCGGCTGCACCCGCTGTACACGATCGCGGGCACCACACTCGGCCCGGAAGCGGTCATCGACACGCTTCCCGGCTACGCGGGCTCCCGTCCGGTGCGCGTGGGCAACCTCGCCAACCAGCAGGTCCAGCTCGACGTCTTCGGTCCCGTCGTCGACCTTGTCGTGGCCCTGTCCGAGGCTCGCGGCAAGCTCACCGACGGCGACTGGCGCATGGTGTGCGCCATGGCCGAAGCGGTCACCAGGCGCTGGCACGAGCCCGACCACGGCATCTGGGAGGAGCGGCACCGCCCGCGCCACCACGTGTACTCGAAGGTCATGTGCTGGCTGACGATCGACCGCGCGCTCGCCCTGGCCGCCACCTACGACCGCGAGCCGGAGCCCGCCTGGGAGTTCCTGCGCGCCGAGATCGCCCACGACGTGCTGACCAACGGCTGGAACGACGAGGTCAAGGCGTTCACCACGGCCTACGACGGCACCGACCTCGACGCCGCCACGCTGCTCATCGGCATGGTCGGCCTGGTCGACCCGGCCGACGAGCGCTTCCACTCCACGGTCACCGCGATCGAGGCGGAGCTGCGTTCGGGGTCCACGGTGTACCGCTACCACCGCGACGACGGCCTGCCCGGCGACGAGGGCGGCTTCCACCTGTGCGCGGCGTGGATGATCGAGGCGTACCTGCTCACCGGCCGCCGCCCGGAGGCCGAGGACCTGTTCGCCCAGATCGTCGACGCGGCCGGGCCCACGGGGCTGCTGCCCGAGGAGTACGACCCGATCGCGGAGCGTTCCCTGGGCAACCACCCGCAGGCCTACTCGCATCTCGGTCTGATCAGGTGCGCGCAGCTTCTCTCCGCGTAGTCGGCAGTTCGCCTGCGGTCACGGTGCGTGGTGTGGCAGCCTGTTCCGGACACCTGGGGGGACTGTGAAATCGCCAGAAGAGTGGATGCGCGACTTCGAGGGGAAGATCGCCGCCGCACAGGCCAAGGCCGCCATGGTCCAGGACGGCCTGGCCGGTGCCGCGTCGTCGGCTTCGTCTGACGACGGGGCCATCACGGTGGCGGTCGCGGCCAACGGCGCGCTGACCGACGTCCGCCTGACTCCCGCGGCGATGGGCAAGTCCCACACGGCTTTGTCGGCTGAGCTCATGGCGGTGGCCCGCAAGGCCCAGCGGTCGGCCGCGACGAAGGTGGCCGAGGTGTTCGAGGCGGCGCACGGGCCGGAGTCGGAGACGCTGCGGGCGATCACCGAGTACATGCCGCCGCCGGAGGAAGAGGCGCCCGCGGCTCAGGAGCGGCACCGGCCCGGGTTCATCGAGGAGATGCAACCGCCGCCGCAGCCGCCCAAGGCGAGGCCGCGCCGCCCCGATCCGGGCGTGAACTCGCTCGACGACGGTGATTTCAGCGACGAATCGGCGATCTTCAAAAAGTAGCTCGTGTCCTGGGGGTAGTGCGTGTCTGAGGAAGCCAGTTCGACCACGTGGTCCAGTGGCGCGGGCATTGTCGAGAGTGTTGACGGGTTCGTCCAGTCGCTGACGTCGGACGCCGAAGGCGAGGGGCCGGACTTTCTCGACGTCGCCATCGGCGGCGCCGGTCTGGTGGTGGAGACGGTGGGGTTCGCCGCCAACCCACTGGCCGGGATCGCGTCGGCGGGCGTCGGCTGGCTGCTTGAGCACGTCAGCTTCCTGCGCGAGCCGCTCGACGCGCTGCTGGGCAACCCGGACGAGATCAACGGCAATGTCGACCAGCTCAAGTCGGCGGCGCTGGAGATGAAGATGATCGCCCGCGAGCACCGTGAGGACATGGGCTCGGTCGATGACTGGTCCGGCGAGGCAAGCGACGCGTTCCGCACCAACATGGACCAGATGGCGGCCGAGTACGACGCGCTCGGGTCCACAATGGACGGCACGGCGGCGATCTACGCGCTGTCCGGCGCGCTGGTCTGCGAACTGCGCGCCATGGTGTTCGATCTGATCTCCGAGCTGCTCGGCGAACTCATCGCGGGCGCGATCATGGCGGCGGCGACGGCCGCGTTCTCATTCGGCAGCTCCATCGTCGCGTACGCGGGCTACGCGGGAACCCGCGCGGCGATGCTGGCCACGAAGATCGCGACCAAGCTGTCCAAGCTCAGCGCGGCCATGACCCGCATGGGCGGCAGGCTCAAGGCATTGGGCGAGAAGATGCAGGGCCTGATCAAGGGCCTGGAGCGCTTCGCCGACTACGGCGACTACGCGAAGACGGCCTACGACGCGATCCAGCCGTACGAAATGCCGCCGGCCAACGCCTGATGGCCCGGCGCAGGGGGAACGACAGCTCACCCTCGACGACGAACCACGGCGACAGCGGCGGCAGGCCGTCGTCCTCCTCGTCGAGTGGGTCTTCTTCGCCGGGCGTCAGCGGGGGCCGCGGCGTCGGGATGAACCCCGACTCCGTGGAGTCGCTTGGCGGCCGGATCGCCGCCCGCAGCAGCCAACTCCGCGACGGGGTGGCGGCGAAACTGAACATCGGCGCGAGTTCCGGCAGCGCGGGCGTGTTCGGCCAAGTCGCCATGGGCCGGGCCGACGAGGCGATCTCGACCGCCCGCAGCGGCGCGGACAAGGCGGCCACCGCGGCGGAGAACGCGGGCGCCAAAACCAAGGCGACAGCACAGGCAACGCGAGGAACGGACCAGGCTTCCGCGTCCAAACTGGGCGGGATCGAAAGCAAGGGTTCTTCGCCGACGGTCTCGCGCGGGTCAGGCAACACCGGGCAATCCGGCACCAGCGGCAACGCGGCCCGCCCGTCCAGTTCGCCGACCGTCCAAGGGGGCGCGGGGCGGACCGGGTCGCCGAACAGCGGGACGCCAGTGTCGCCGGTCTCCAAGACGACCACGCCCACAGGAACACCTGGTGGGAGCACGCCCACTACAGGGAACCGAGGAACACCACCGGCTGGGTCCTCGAACCAGGGAACGCCACCGGCCGGGTCGCCGAACCGCGGGACGCCCGGCGGATCCCCCCTCAACGCGTCCGCCCAACCGAACCGGGGAACCCCAGGCGCTCAGGTGGGCCAAGCCCAGAGCAGCCAACCCAACCGCGGCACCCCACCCGCGTCGGGCGGTCAAACCGGACAAGCAGGCCAATCCAACCGCGGCGCGCCCCTCGCCGGGGGTGCTCCGCTCGGCCAACCACAGGCAGGTCAAACGAACCGGGGCACCCCGCCCGCAGGCGCCATGGGCCAGCCGAACCGTGGTACCCCAGGGAGTCCTCCGCTCTTGCAGAGCGGTCAGCCGAATCGGGGCATGCCACCGGGTCCGCAGCACCACGGCCAACCGGGGCAGCCGAACCGCGGCATGCCAGGACCGCACAACGGCCCGCCCGGCCAACCGCCCCGCGGCAACCCACCGGGCGGTTTCCCACCCAGCGGTCAGCCGGGGCACCCGAACCGGGGCACGCAACCGACCGCCGGACCCGTCACCCCGGCGACAGCTCCACCCAACCGAGGCAACCCGCCTCCTGCTGGATTGGGACAACCAGGCGCAGGCCCGCCCGGCCAACCGGGGCGCGGCACCGCCGGCCCCGGGCACCCAGGCACAGCCCCGTACAACGGCGGTTCCCGCCAGCCACAACGAGGCACGCCACCAGCCGCGGGCCCGTACGGCCAGCCGCCCCGGAGCATGCCGCCCGCGGCAGGCCCGCCGCCCGGGCGTCAGGGCGGGTATCCCCAGCGTCCCGATCCGGGCATGGCACCACCCGCGCATCCGAACGCGCCGGGGCGCGGGATGCCGCGGCAGGGCGGTTTCCCGTCGCAGGCAAACCCGGCGACCACCGGCAACCCGCCCCGCCCGCATCACCCCGGCTCGACCCCACCCAACCAAGGGATGCCACCGCACGGCGGGTTCGCGCCCCCACGTCCCGGCTATCCGCCCAATGGACCCGGCATGCCACAACGGCCCGGCCCCGGGCACCCACCGAACGGGCTAGGAGCGCCGCAGCACCACGATCCGAACCGAACCGGGGCGCCGCAGCGGCCTGCGTCGACCACTCCCACCGGCGGGGACGCGCCGCGGCCTGACCAGAACCAGCCGCGCAGCCCGGCCCCGCCCGCACCCGGTCTGCCGCCAGTCGCGCTGACCCGCAACGACCCCTCCACCTTCGGCGTGCCCAAGCTGTTCATGCGCGACGTCGACGGCTGGATGAAGGACGAGAACGTCCTCTACCGCGGCGATACCCGCTCGCCCGAGGAGATCAAGGCGGACGGCGGCTTCCGCCCGCTCAAGCCGGACAGCCCGGACCTCAAGCAACACGTCCACGGCGACACGAACGCTTTCGTCAGCACGTCGACCGATCAGAAGGTCGGTGTGGAGCGGGCGGGGACCGGCGAGGGCAGGCTGTACGTGATCAACGCCCCTGGCGGCATCCTCACCGACCCGACGATGAAGGCCGCGGGCGAGACCCAGGAGTACAGCGAATCCGAGGTCCTGTTCCCGGGCGGAATCGATTGGCGTTACGTCGCGGGCTGGCACACCGTCCGCCACGAGCCGGGCGTCGGTCTTGTCCCAGGCCCGTTCGAGCCGAACCCGGACTACATCGGCAACAAGCAGGCCGACGGCCCCCCACCGGCGACGACGGCAGCCGCGGACGATCGCCCCGCAAGCGCGGCCACCTCCAGCGAGGCCGCCCGACCGGCTGACGGACCGCCCGCGTCCCACCAGCGGCCTGACCCGGCCGCGTCGCAGACCGATCAGCGCGCTGGGCACCCAGGACAGCCGACCCCGCAGGCACATCAGCAGGGATCCGCGAGCCAGAACCGGCCCGCACAGCCCGCCCCCGCGGGGCCGAACCGCGAACCCGGCAACCGCCAACCTGCCCCGAGCCCGCAACCGGCAGGCCAGAACCCCGCGCGCGACCTGCCAAACGCGGGCAGGCAGCACGCGGGCGGAGTCGCGCCCGCCAACCAGAACCCCGCCGCGAGCGGATACCCGGCACCCAACCAGCAGGCAGGTGGCGGGCTCGGCCAGTCCCGGTCGCCTGCCCACGGCGGCCCGCCGTACGCCAACCCGAACCAGCCGTCCCCCTACGGCCAGGCCCCGCCGACCCGCCCCGGCTGGGCGAACACGCCTGCCCAGCCCGCCTCGGCGCCCTCCGACGACGGATACAGCTTCGGTCCCCGCGGCTACGAACCGTTGGACAGCCAGCAGGCCCCGCATGCTCCGACGCCGCCCGTCGACACTCCTGCGCGCACGCCGGTACCCCGGGCGGAGACGCCCAGGCCCGCCGAGCCCAAACCGGAGCGGCAGCCGCGGCCACTGCGCCTGAAGGACCTGGACGACGAACGATTGGCCGCCGCCGTCGACGGTCGGGCGCATGCCACCAAAGCGGGCATGTCGATCTTCGACCCGGGTGAGCGCAACGAGTCGTACACGGCGAACCAGGTCAAGCCGATCTCCGGCCAGTTCGTGATCGACCTGCACGGCGGAGAGAACCACGCCAAGGCGGGCCGCTCGAACCTGAGCGCGGACGACCTCGCCGCCGTCCTCATGGCGAACCCGGACTGGGATCGAAAGACGCCGATCACCCTGCTTGGCTGCGGCACCGGCAAGCTGCCCGACGGCTTCGCCGCCCAACTGGCCGCGAAGACCGGCGTCAAGGTCACCGCGCCCAACACCGACGCCTGGGTCGACTACGACGGCAACGTCTTCGCCTCGGAGTCCCGGGGCCGCTACGACCGCGACGGCAGCAAGCCCGGCTGGCCGCCGAACGGCGAGTGGCGCAGCTTCGACCCGGACGGCACCCAGCAGGTCCACGGGAGCCCGTACCCGCCCGGCCACACACCGACCTGGGGCGACGACACCCCGGACAACGCCCCCACGGACGCCTCACGCCGCGGCGAGACCGATCGCGCGGTCGACTCAGCTCTCAACACGGCTGCGACAGGTCGAACTGACTCTGGCGGGGTTCCCCCGGACACAGTCGAAGCGCTGATCAATTCCCTTCCCGCCATCCACACAGCTGGCAATGATCTTCACGCGAGGCTGACGGATTTCGTCACATCGTCCCTTGACCAAGGACGGATCGATCTACAAGCGCTCGGCGGCGGCGGAGCCAAAGGGGTGTCTGGCGCGCCCGTCTTTCTGGTACGTGACGAGTCAGGCGCGGTCACAGCGGTCACCAAGGTCTTCCCGGACACCACGGACTTTGCCCGGGATCTTTCGTCTCTCGAACTCCTCCGGTCCCTTGACCTGAGCTTTGAGGTTGCCCGTCCCTTGGCGATCGGCATGATTCACTCTCCCGATGGACACGCGGGGACTGTGGTCTACTCGGTCGCGGCGGGTAAACCTATCGACGATTTGGTTCGCGACGCGGCGAACGCCGTCGGCGACGAACGCGCACACGGACTGCGTGATCTGTCGACAGCCGTACGACAGACCGCGAAGGCATTGGCTGAACTACACACGCGACCGGAAGGCTCGGGTGGTCCAGTGGGTGAGAACTACATCGAAAGCCACCGGCGTGCGATGCTGGCTCGCGCGGACCAATTGCTCGAGAACCGTGATCTCCTCAGGAACGCCGGCCTCGATGTCGACGAGTTGCGCGTGCGTGTAGAGCAAATTGTCGAGGCGACCCGACGAGAACCTGGTATGGCGGCGTACGCCCACGGCGACGCCCATCCGGGCAACTTCTTTTGGGACCAGGAAAGAAACGTCACGTTCATCGACACCACGACAGTGCACTACTCGATCGACGCCGATGGACGTCCCGTGGGATCGCCTGAACGGGATCTTGGAAATTTCGAGCAGTGGCTGGCGACGTGGGGACGCCAGTTTGGTCTGACGGCACCCGAGATCGCCGAACTACGAGACGACTTCGCCGCAAGCTATATCGCCGCAGGAGGAGATCAGCCAAGCAGAAGCACCCTTGCTCTCTTCGCCGCGCGCAGCGCACTCACACCGACCTTGTATGCCATGAACGCACTGCGGGCCGACCTCGCCGAGCCCGGTCGCGTATCCGCGGCACGACGTAGGGACTTAATGGCTGAGCTGAACGCATCCATCATGGAAGTAAAGCGGGCCTTGGGGTGGAAGAAGTGAACGTGGAAGATGCGGCCGGCGCGAGCAGGTATTTGCGTCCTTCGTGGTCAGCGGACCTGCACCCAGGATCAGGTGGCAGCCTGGTGGACGACGGTGCCGGCGGGTGCCTGGTCTCGAATGCTCAATCGAACGCGCGCTATGCGGTAGATGGCCGCCTGATCTGGTTGACTGAGACGACCGGGCCCGCCTACGAAGCGCCAATCGTTTCCAGCGGCCTGGTTTTTCGCATCGAAGGCAGCGCGGTGATAACACGTGACCTAACCAACGGCGCGATTGTGCACGATTTTTCCGCCCCCGCGGCCAGTGAACTGACACTCGCACCGTGGGGGGAGCTGCTGTACGAAGAGGCCCAACTGGACGGTTCGTCGGTCCTTAAATGCCGCGCTCGTTCCGGCAAGGAACACTGGTCCATACGATTTCCACGAGTCGGCACCGTCATCCAGCACCCAGCGTCGTTCGGCGACGTCGTCCTTGCCCACTTCGACGGCCGCCTCAGGGCGCTCACCCAGAACGGGACACAGCGTTGGGCGCTCGACCACTCCGGCTTTCATAGGGCTGAGGACGCTCGACCTGACTTGACCGACAACGAGCTTGTCGTATCTCCAACCGCGATAGATCCGTCAACCCTGTTGGTCGGACTCGCATGGCCGACTGGACGAGGACTATTCCTGGTGAACACCACCCGGAAGACGGTGGAGCCGTACGCCCCTGATCGCGTGATTCAGCCCCCGCTTGTCCCTTTCCGACACCCTGACGGCGGATTCAGAATCGCGGCAGGCGGCCGCCGGCGCACGATCGGGCAACTGGAATACGACTGGCCCGTACAAGCGTTTGATCCGGATGGCCGACTGGCATGGGAACATCCGCTACACACGGAAATCGCGGACATAGTGGCCAAACCCGATGGGGGCCTCATCGTCTCCGCGACGCCCACTCAATGGCAGTGGGATACCTACCACAAGTGGCAGGACATGTCCGCGAATACCTTGTTGCGAGCATTGGACGCCGACGGCCGACACCTGCGGACCTGGTACGCCCCCGGCCCCTTGACCCATCTCCCGATCGTCGGATCGACAAGCACCGTCTACGTCGGTGCGAAGGGAAAACTGTGGGCATTGACCACGATCTAGACCATGAAGGAAAAGGCAAATTCCGAGTCCTCGCTCAGGGCGCGCGGAGCAAGGACCCGCACGTGTACGTGGTGCGACGCCCACTCCACGCGCTCACCGGCACCACCGCGCCCTATGGCGGAAACAGTGAAGCCGACCAGTTTAAAATGGGCGGCGACGCATCCCCCATTCACCGGCAATGGATTCACGAAGAGTGTCGATCACACCGTTCCGGAGTTTATACTCGGGTTGGCCGGTTTTGACCGCGATCCAGCCGAGATATGGGCTTTGAACAACCGAGGGAGAGCAGGAATTGTTGGCGGCCTGGAATCGCACGACACAGCGGTGGACCACCACGCCTGGTGGCGACGCGTGGCTGACCGGCCACAAAGCGGCCACTGCTGCCAGAATGGGTCGGCTGCCATGAACGAGAACGCGAGGCGAGGATGAACAGCACGACGAACGCCTGGGAGTTCCCGACCAGCCCGTACGCGTTCTGGAAGGGCCGGGTGTTCCGGAACTCCTATGATTCGCCCGGTCGAACGCGGATCTCGGTACTTCCAGGGGATAATGTGCCTGAAGGGTTCGAGCCCAGGTACAACACCCACGTGCGTTACGTCCCGGACGCCGAATTGGATCAACAATTCGGGGTAAGGTTGTTGTGCACCGCCAAAGGCGAAGAGTGGAACGTCTATAGCCAGCGGATCGATGGTCGGTTCACCGTGCACCTGACGAGCGACCAGTCCAGGGCACAAGAGTTGGGACTGGTCCAATACGAGCGGGGAATGCCATGGGTCGGAGATGTCTCTGCGGCGGAAATCACCACTATCTGGCTGGCACGGCACGAGATAGGCGACATGCCGCAGAAGGTCTGGGAACTGGACCGAGGCAGGGACGCTCCCTTTGTGATTCGTCGCCACGCCCCGCTTGACGCCGCCGAGCGTGACCAACTCCTGGAGCGAATCAGCGCCACCGTGCGCCCGGTGCTCGCAGTCGGCTGGCAGCAACTCGACATCGAGTTCCGGGCCACCGGGTCACACAGCGAACTCGACTGGAACGTCACCGACGCCAACGGCACCCCGCTGCTCTGGTTCCCCAACCCCACCCTCACCGCCCTGTTCGTCTGGCTCCGCGAAGGCATGTACGACCCCCAAATCGGGACCTGGCTCTCGCACTCGTTCCGGCTCCGGGCCGACGACGGCTACCGCGCCACCTACAACCACAACGACCTCCCCCGCTGGCACCACGAGCCGACCATGGGCGACTACATCGTCGAACTGGACCGCTTCCCACGCGCCACCGAGAACACACCCGCGTGGATTCGGGCTTTGCTTCCCGAACCCAAGTACCGCCAAGCCCGGATCTTCGACCAGGTCGTGCCCGGTCGGCCGCCGAACGTGAACCGCCCGGCCGTGCCGCGGGCCGAGGTGGAGCGCATCCTCACCTACCTGGACACAGCACCCGCGTTCCTCGTCGAACGCGGCTTCGAGAAGGACCTGATCGACGGCGCGGAGGACGTCCCGGTCGCGTACCACACCGACGGCACCTGGATCTGGCCCGCCGACGTACCGCACTACCTGCGCAAGCACGGCATCGCACCGGAACCGGACCTGGTGAACCACATCAGGAGCCAGGATTTCACCGTCCCCGAGGAGAACGACCTCACCGTCGCCGAGGCCGAGGCGTCCATCACCGGCCAGCCGATCATGCTGCCGCCGATCCCGATGCGGTTGACCACCAAGGAACAAGAAGAACTCCGGATCCTGCAACAGCGACTGGACGAATACGGGGTGTCGCGCAGCGGTGCCTACCTGTTCCGTCGGCACGGCGACCACCACTGGTGCCTGGAACGCACGGAAGCGGGTTGGCAGGTCGCCTATTACGACAACGGCGAGCCGGTGAATCCCGTCGTCTTCGACCGCTTGGCCGAGGCATCGGCGCAGCTGCTCGGCTCGCTGCTGATCGATCCGCTGCGGGCGCGCCTGCACGCTCCCGAGATCCGCGAGACGCAGGCCGTGCTCGACGAGTGGCCGATCCAGCCGCTCGGTGGCGAGCCGCCGCTGACCTTGTTGCGGGACAAGCGAATGATCGTGCTACCTGCCGGAGACCAGTTGGTGCGCTACGGATCCGCGTCCGGGAACCTGACTTTCGCCAAGGACACACCGTTCTCCGCGATGTCACTGCGGGCCGAACGTGCTGAGCAAGGACCGCGCGTGTACCACGTGCGACGTCCGCTCCAGGTGCTGACCGGCACCACCGTGCCGTGGCACAACCAGCCCGGTGGCAGCACCGCGTACCTGCTGCCCCGCTCACTTGAGCGACACGTGGCGCCGGGCAGCCTATGGATGCAGGGGGAAGACCGCTAGTGAGTGAGTCAGTCGAGGTGCGGCACGCCATCGGGGTCGATGGAGATCAGGCGTTCCGGTTCGAATACGGGCCGGGAACGTCGGCCTACCTGGAGCCCAGGGACTTCGGCGACCTGGTCGTCACGCTGGCCGACGGCCGTGTGGTCGAGCAGGTCGAGCGATCCCTGTTCGAGTCGGTCTTCGACCTCGCCACAGTGCGTCTCACGCCGGACGGCGCCGTGCCGGTCCACGACGCCGACCCGCTGGCCGGGTACCTCGACGCGGGCACGAGCCACCTGGTCCAAGTCCGGACGATGCCGGAGATTCCCCAGGCGTGGGCGAACTTTCCCGTCATCGTTCCGGGTGACGTCTTGCACGCCGAGGCGCGGCCGGTGGTCGAAGCGGCGTGGGCCGCGGTCACCGGTCTCGCACCCGAAGGTTGGCAGGCTCTCGAAATCAAGTGCACCGCAACGGTTCGGCGGATGGAGTTGACCGCGACAGTCACCTTCGCCGGTGGTGAGACAAGCTCCTGGTCGCCTCCCGCGATGGTCGGCCAATGGCTGCACCGGTCGCGTATGCGCGAATTCGGGTCGAACTTCGGAACGTGGTTCACCGCGCGGTTCAGGTTCACACCGGGCGCGCCCGCCGACGTCCAGTACGATTTCGACAACGAACCCGAGTGGCAGGCGCCCGGGGGCCGCGGATCCCTCGGCGACGAGTTGCGCCTGCTCCCAAGGCGGGCCGCGATTACGCAGCCTTGGCTGCTGGGGGCCGCCGTGAACCAGCGGCAGCGCCTGTGGTCGGCGAATCTGAGCGCGCGCACACGGGCTGAGGATCAAGGCGGCACCACTGAGCTGGTCCGGCTGTTCGACGGGGTGGACGCCGAGGATCGCCCGGTTTGGTACCGGCCGATGGTCGGCAGGCGGGAAATGGCGCTGGTATTGGATTACCTACGCGCCGCGCCGCTGGTGTTGTCGTCGCGCGGCCTGACCGCCGACCTGCTCGCCCCGCAGGACGAGCCTGCCGTGCCGATGGGCTTCCACACCGACGGACGGTTCGTGTGGCCCAGCGCGGTCGCCTATTACCTGGACAAGCACGACGTCCCGCCGGTGCTGGACCTGGTCGACCACATCCGGACGAACCACTACCAGCTCCCGGCGGAGGTCCCGAAGATCGCGATGCGTCGGGCCGCCGCGCTGGCGATGGGCAGGCCGTGGCGCGAGTCCGAAGTGGACGCCGCGTTCGAGGACGCGATGACGTCGGTCCGCTCCGTGATCACCAGATACCGCACCAGTCCACGGTTCTACTCACTCGGCGCACACCAGGACCAGGCTTGGTGCCTGGTCCGCGAAGGCGACTGGTACGTGGTGTACCGGGCCGAGGGCGACTCCTCCAGGTCGAGGAAGCGCTTCGGCGACGTCGGGGACGCGGCCGCCTATTTCTGCGGGCAGCTCGTGGCCGACCACGAGCAGCTGCGGTTCGGCCAGGACGAAGAGATCCCCTGGTGGCAGGCGCCGTTCGGCACGCTCTCCGAGCTGGACCCGCCGCTGCAGGAGTTCACCCAGGTCATGGCGGTCCTGCCCGCCGACCTCGAAGTCGACCGCTATGGCACACCGGACGGCAACCTGGTCTACGCCGCCGACACACCGTTCGAGCAGCGTGGGCTGCCCGCCGACCACGCCGAGCGCGAATACCACCGCTACCGGCTCCCCTATACCTGGAGCGTCATCACCGCCGTGTCGCCTGCCGGCGGCCGGATCTACCTGCTGCCGCAACCCATCGCGCACTACCTCGGGACCGGCGAGATCCAGGAGATCACCGACGGGCCCTCGAGCCACCCTGGCCTCCCGCCGATCACCGACGCCCTCCGCGCCGAGGCGAAGCGCAACCCCGGCGGCTGGGTGTGGTGCGCCGACCCGGAGGTGGACCCGCGCTACATCGAAGGGGCGCCGAACTTCACGCTCCTGGGCGCTTACAAGGTCGACGACTCCGGCGACCTGACCGGCGTGACCTACATCAACGACGCCTACCTGCCCGGCCCGAGCAAGCGCGGCTTCCCGGAACCACTGTCGGAGTTCGAACTCGTCCTCAACTTCGTCGCCGCGGGCTGGCTGCCGCACGAGCGGATCCTGCCGGCGGTGCTCGATTCCCCGTTCCAACTGGAAACCGATGGCGCGGGCGGCCTACGCATCGGCGTCGACGGGCAGGGCAGGCAGTTCCTCGCTGTGTACTCGTCGCCCCGTTACCTCCCGCCGAACGCGAACGCCCCGATGCAGGCGCAGGGCGAAGGCCTGGTCGGCGCGCTGCCCGGAGTCACCCTGGTGATCAACCCGGGTGGCGAGATGAGCATCGAACTACCCGGCGACGACGTCGTCGCGACCTACCGCACCCGCTCACAGCCTCGACCGGAGTGATGGACCGGGAAGTGAATCGCGATCGGCAGGACTTGGTGGATCTCGCGGGCCGCTTCGGTTTGCCGCAAACCGTGTCCGGGGGGCCGTTCCCGCCTTCACAAGCGGGTGCGCCGTTGATCGTGGACACCGACGCGGGCTGTGACCCGGACGACGCCATCGCGATCGTTCTCGCGGCGCGGGAGCCGACACTGGCACTGGTGACCACTGTGGACGAACTGGGTGGACGACGAGCCCGATTCGTTCGAATGCTGTTGGACCTGTTGGGCCGCACCGATGTCCCGGTCGTGACTGCATCGGTCCGGCGACGAACCTGGCCGAGGTGCTGACAGCACGGCCGGATCTCGCCGAGCGGCTTGTGGTGACGCAGAAGGGCGGCGCGGTGAACTACCGCGACCCCGAGCGCGCGGAGCACAACTTCCGGATGGATCCGGTCGCGGCCGCCACTTTGGTGAGCACCGCTCGCCTGCCGAAACTAGTCCTGTCGGACACCACGTTCACCCCGGAGATCGAGATACGCCGCGGCGGCACACTGCACCATCGCCTCTCCCGGCCCGACGCACTCCCCTGGGCAAGACTGGTGGCCGCCCACCTGGATCAATGGTTCGAGCACTTCCACCCATCCACAATCCAGCACGACGCGCTGACTCTCGCCGCCGGCCTGCAAATGCCGTTCGTGGGCCTGGCACGCGAACGCGTGCTCGTGGACGCGGCAGGCCGGTTGACCATCAACCCCACAGGGCACCTGGTCAGGCTGAGCGTGACAGCGAACTATCCGGTGTTCATGGGCTGGCTTGACCGCGGGCTGGAAGCCGCGGGCGCGCGGGGAGGCGGCCGGTGAACCGAGACGAGGCTATCGCCGTCGCACTGGAGTGGATCAGAGCGACCCATGGTCAAGCTGCTGATCAACTGCGCGTCCTCACCGAGAATGTCGTGCTGGTGCGCGGCCAATGGTACGTGCCATACAACGCCGTTGACGACGACATCGTGCCGTTGCCCGCGGTAGAGGTTCCAGACGACGGCAGCGCGCCGCGGCGATTCGTTCCCTCGGGTCCGCCGTCGCCGTGGACACGTGGTATGCCGGAGTTCTGGCCCGAGCCCGGGCTGGACCTCGCGGTGGTCGACCCGGAATGGGATCAGACAGCGTTCGCGCACTTAAGCGTTCCGGAGTCGGCCGTGCTGGGCTGGGTGCGGGCGCTTGGGTCGGCCGAGTTCCGACGCAACGCCGCGTACCGGCCGGGTTCGGTGTGGCTGGGCTGGCCCGCACCGCAAACTCCCGCTGACAAGTTCCTCGCCTACGACCAGCAGGAGTGGCTTGGGGATGACCTCCGGCTGTTCGCCGGCTTCCTCGATATCACCGTGTACTGCCCTGCAGGCAACCCGTACCGGGTGCATGACGAGGACGGCCGGACGTGGCTGGAGGCGTACAGCGCGCCGGTTCGCATGCCGCCGCGCACTTGGTCCTGGCGGGAGATCAGCGTGCGCGAGCTGCTGTCGACGATGTCCGCGGACGAGGTACGGATCAACCCCGGCCACCCGACACAGGTCCAGCTCTCCAAGAACGCCAATTCACTGCACCGGTGGCCGGAACCATTCCCGCACCCTCCCGCCGTGGACCGGGAACTGCCCGAATTCGACCATGCATGGACTGAGCGAGTGATTGAGGCCCTGTCGGCCTTGGATCCGACCAGCAGACCGCACCTGGCCAAGGTGGTTCGGGCGCGGCTGATGGAGCGGCTGGACGAGGCCAAGGAAAACGGCTTCACGATCGATGACGATGAGCGCGCAGTGCTCACCGATGCCCTGATCTGGACGTGCTCAGACCGAAAGGGGCCGCCACCCGCCGGTGCCCAGCGCTTCTGGGGCCATGGCACGACACCGATGTGGATCGCGCCGACCTTCGGCAAGGCGGTCGACTGGGACCTGATGGGCAAGCAGCCGCACGGCTGGGCCTGGGTCGCGGGCGCCTACGTCGGCTTCGCCCTTGGCGAGTCCATCGCGGGCGGTGACGGAACGCTGACCGCGGGCCTGCTGCGGGCGACGGACGACTTGCTGCAGGACGCACACGACCGGGCGGAGAGGGAGCATTTCTCGCTGTGGTTGGACCGATCTCCGCCGGGTTGGTTGGACGCCATGCTGCCCACAGCCACTCCCGTCCCTGAGGTGCTTGGGTTGGTCGCGGCCGTGGCGTCGGGCAATCACTGGCTCGCCGGTCCTATATGGAACGCGGACATCAGCCCGGTGTTCGACCGGGTCTTCGACCGTGGGTTGCTCTCCCGGGCGACACACGTGGCGTTGACCGATTTGGGCCTCTGTCCACACATTCTCGAGTTGCGCGAACAGCGCGAGACCTCGGTGCGAGACCAGTGGTTGGACACCCCGTGGGAACGTGCCCTGCTGCTCGCCGCGAAACTCGGCCATGACCCGTCCGCCGCGCTGTCCGCTGCCCCTGACCCACTCACCGGCGCGTTGGTCGGGGCGTTGATCGGCGCTTGGCATGGCACCCCCGGCCTGCCCTCCGACCCACCGAACCGGGACCTGCTCGAGGCCTTGGCCACCCGAGCGCACGTCGTGTTCGACCCGAAATACACACCCAGCACACCGCCACACCCAGGCCTTCCGCCCATTACGGACGCGATGCGCGTGGAAGCGCGCAAGCACCCTGACGGCTGGTTGTGGTGCGCCGACAAGGAAGCTGACCCCCGGCTACTGGGCGGACTGCCGACGCCCACACTGCTGGGCGCGTACCGCGTCGGTCTGGACGGTGAACCGACTGGTGAAGCCTGGCTCAACGACAAATACCGCCCCGGCCCGCGCCGCCTGGGCCTGCCCGACCCGGAGAACCCGTTCGAGAACGTGCTCAACCTGGTCACCGCCGGATGGCTGCCGTATGAAGCGGTGTTGCTCCCTGCCCTCGACACCGAGTTCTGGACGGTGCCCGCCCCGGACGGCGGCCCGATGATCGTGCGCGACGCCGAGGGGAACCACGTGCTCCCGGTCTACTCGTCTCCCCGATACCTTCCAGCGGACACCGACACCCCCGAACGGCTCGTCCTGCGACCGATGCTATCGGTGCTGCCCGGCGTCCTCGTGGTGGTCAACGCGGGCGGCCAAGTCGGCGTCGATATGCGAGGCGAGCACTTGGCCGAGATCGCAGGTGGCGCGCCAATCGCGGAGTGATCGTCCGCGATTCGGCAGGCATCGCAGGCGTAAACCGACCATCGAGGATCAGAAGACATGAACCAGCCAGTGCCTTTCGAGGTCGCCGTCACCGGAGACCGGGCCTTCCGGTTCGAGCAGATCCCGATGGCGATGCTCGAGTCGGTCTTCAGTCTCCAGACCTTCCGGCTCACCGAGGAAGGCCCGGCCCTCATCGCCGCCGACTCGATCACCGGGCTGGTGGGCGAACCCGGCGACGCGCTTGTCCAGATCCGCGTCATGCCGCCGATGCCGCAGCCGTGGCCGTGGCCGGAATTTCCTCCGGTGATGGTGTCCGACCGGCTCATGACCGACGCGAGCACGGTGATTGAGTGGGCCGCTGCGGCGATCGCCGGATCCGCGCCTCCAGGATGGCAGCAGCTCTCGGTCACCTGCTGGGCAACCGCCCGCCGGATGGAGGTGTCCGCCACCATCACCTTCGCCGGCGTACAGCCACGGCCGTGGGCGCCGCCCGCGATGGTCAGCCAGTGGTTGCATCGGGTGCGGATGCGGACATTCAGCTCCGTGATCGGTGCGTACCCCGGCATCAGCTTTGAGTTCACCCCGGACGCCCCCGCCGTCCACAGGCTTGAGAATCCAATGGTCGAGCCCACTTGGCGGATCAAACCCGGCCATCTGGACAAGGCTGAGCACTACACCGACGAGCTGCGTCTGATGCCACGGGCGGAACATTCGATCCCACCGTGGTTGCTCCAGGGCGCGTTGATATTCCACCAACGTGTACGCCTGAGGTTTCGCACTTTTCGTGACGACACGGTTGGTTGATCTTCACGTGACACGGGGCGATGACGGCGACACTGGCCGGACATGGCGGAAGCATCGGCGTTCCTTATAACCGCCCGTTGTCGGGAG
>NZ_JBOHGC010000293.1:0-1321 GCF_050699995.1 Actinokineospora sp.
GTCCACCACCGTGGGCGGCGGAACCTGGACGCATGCCCTCACCCTCGACATCACCCAGTTCTACGCTGCGGCCATCGACCCGTCGAACCCGGCGCGCCTGATGGGCGGCACGCAGGACAACAGCACCCCGATCACCACCGGCTCGCCCACGGGATGGACCTATGCCCTCGGCGTCGGCGACGGTTTCCATTGCGCGATCGATCCCACCAACCCGGCGGTGCTGTTCGCCGAGTGGCAGTTCGGCTGCAGCGGGAGCGGGCCGCGCCGCTCGACCAACTCGGGCGGGAGCTGGACCGCACCGACCGGGTTCACCTCCACGGATCGCTACAACTGGAGCACGCCGCTGGTGATGAATCCGAAGAACAACAACCTGTTGCTGGTCGGCAGCCACCGCGTCTACCGGAGCCTCAACAACGGCGTGAGCTACTCGATCATCAGCGGCGACCTCACCACCGCCAATCCGACCAGCCTGCTCACCTACAGCACCATCACCACCCTCGACATCGCCGCCCCCGACACCAACGTCTACTACGCGGGCACCGACGACGGGAAGGTGTGGCGCTCGGTCAATCGCGGCGGCGCCTGGACCGACGTCTCGGCCGGCCTGCCGGTGCGGTGGGTGACGAGGGTGGTGGCCGATCCGGCGGACCCGCAGGTGGTGTTCGTGACGCTCTCGGGGTTCGGCGGCGACGAGCACCTGCCGCACATCTACCGCAGCGCCAACCGGGGGACGACGTGGACGCCGATCGCCGGCAATCTTCCCGACGTGCCGCTCAACGACGTGGTGGTGGACCCCATCGACACCCAGCGGCTCTACGTGGCCAGCGACGTGGGCGTGTACTGGACCCGCGACCAGGGGGCGGTGTGGCTGCCGCTTGGCAGCGGCCTCCCGTTCACCGCGGTGTTCGATCTCAACCTGCACGCCGCCTCGCGCACCCTGGTCGCGGCGACGCACGGCCGTTCGCAGTGGAAGGCCGACCTCACGCAGATCCCGGTCGCGGTGGGCCCCGGGCCGCGCCCGCCGGGTCTCGCGCTCTCCCCGCCGGCGCCCAACCCGAGCCGGGAGCATGCGAGCCTCACGCTGGCGATGTCGGCCCCTGGACGCGCCGAGGTGGCGGTGTTCGACGCCCGGGGCCGGCGGGTCCGCAGCCTAATCGGGGCTCGGTTGGATGCCGGAAGCCACCCGCTCACCTGGGACGGTAACGACGCGAGCGGCGCACGCGCCCCAGCCGGTGTCTACTTCGTCCGCGCGAGCACCCCCGTAGGGAGCGTTTCCCGGCGCCTGGTGCGGGTCGAGTAGCGCTCGAAGCGACGGCTCCAA
>NZ_JBOHGC010000294.1:0-14284 GCF_050699995.1 Actinokineospora sp.
CGCTCACCAGAACAGCCCTTCCCGACGGCTCGACGGCCCAACAGAATCCGGCACACGCGAGCCCGAGGCGAGCCCGAGAAGACGGGAACCGCCCGGCACCAGCCGACACCATGCGACACAGCAGGCCAAACATGGCCAGCGGAAACAGCCCAATCCGGCATCACTCGACACCACCCGACAGGCTCTCGGGTCGGCTCTTAACCAGCGGGTTCGGGTGGGGAGCATCGCCGACGGCATCAGCCGTGGACCGCGGCGTCCTTCCCGCGGAGTGGCGCGCGGTGCTCTACGACCAATCGACCCCGCAAGAATCCGCTGGTCGGAGCTGTTCCCATCTGTTGCGTACCCTGCCGGGGGCACCACCTTTCGCCGGGTGAAATTAAGCCCTGACCAGCGTAAAGCAGGTCAGGGCTTGATCTTGCGCTGTCCGGCTGTGTCCGGCCGTATCGGACCGTCTACGGGTGGCTGTGCCGAATACGTGCTGAAATCGGCAGGATTAGCTCGCCTGTTTGGCGGGGGAGCCGCGCCTGTTCGCGTGCTTGGTGTGCGCGGGTTTGGCGGGCTTGTCCCTCGCGGACCGGGTGGCTTCCTCGTGTTCGCGGCGGACGCGCGACCACGCGACGGCGGCGGGGACCGCGATGAGCACGCCCAGGGCGCCCGCGATCGCGATGGTCGTGGCGGCCGAGCCGATTCCCTGGGCCACGGCGCCCCCGGCCGCGATGCCCAGCGCCTGGGCGACGCGCAGGCCCGTGCGGGCCGCGCCGAACGCGCCGCCGCGGACCTCGTTGGGGACGATCGTGTTGAACAGGCCCATGACCGTGACCTGGTACGCGCCGACGAAACCGGAGACGAACAGCAGCACCAGGGCGAGCACCAGGCTCGGTTTCAGGATGAACAGGGTCAGCACGGCCAGCGCCGAGACGCACAGCACGCCGATCAGCCGGGCCCGGAGCGCGGCCGGTATGTAGTGGGCGATCACGAACGTGCCGACGATGAAGCCCAGCGGGTCGGCCGCGAGCAGCAGCCCGACGGCCCCGGACGGCGCGCCGAGCTCCTTGGCGAGCGGGGCGGCCAGCCCTTCCGGGATCACCGCGAGCCCGACCAGCCACGACAGGGTGACCAGGATGCGCAGCCTGCGGTCGCCGAAGACCCAGCGCGCGCCGTCGAGCCAGTTGGTCTTGGCGGTGCTCGCGGGCGGGCGGTCGGCGACGTAGCGGTGCACGAGCAGCGTGGCGATGACGAAGGTCGCGGCGTCGATGGCCAGCGCGGTCGAGGTCCCGAGCCAGCCGACCAGCA
Organism: Actinokineospora sp.; assembly: GCF_050699995.1. Classification (GTDB taxonomy): domain Bacteria; phylum Actinomycetota; class Actinomycetes; order Mycobacteriales; family Pseudonocardiaceae; genus Actinokineospora. Next base: position 1,294 of record NZ_JBOHGC010000294.1, read on the forward strand.
GGCCGCCGCCGCCGAGGCCGACCAACATGGTGGTGTTCGTGGTGATGCCGCGCAGGTCCTGGCTGCGGAAGTACAGGTCGTCGTCGGGCAGGATCTCCCTGGTCGTGGCGTTCTGCGCGGCCACGGCGGGGGACTGCAGCAGCGGGACGCCGATGACCAGCACGAACAGCGCGGGCAGCGGCGTGTTCGGGATCGCCATCAGCCCCACGAGCACTGCCTGGCCCGCCGAGCACCACACCATGAGGGTGCGTCTGCGGTAGCGGTCGGCGAGGTGCGAGAGGCCTAGGCCACCGGCGAGCGCGGGAAGGAACGTCAGGGCGTAGATGCTCGCCGCCCACATCGCGTTGCCGGTTCGGTCGTAGACGAGGATGGCCAGCGCGACGCGGGTGAGCTGGTCGCCCGCGACGGAGATGCCCTCGGTCAGCCAGAGCGCGCGGAACTCCCGGTTCGCGAGGGGCGCGAACATGGTCGGTCCCTGTCGGCTCACGTTAACTCCCTGTCCGGGTGAGGTTTACCCGCCCGGGCTGTTCGCACTCCTCCAGTGCCGGTGTGGGGCGCTGGCGGGGTTGCCGTGTCTTGTCACTCGGTCACTGTGGCGTCGCTCAGAGTACCGGCACGGCGCGGGCGTGACGGACGCCATTGATAGAGTCCGCGGGCGAAAATCGAGGATGCGGCCGTCTGGCGCAGCGTTGTCCGTCAGTTTCCAACCAGCGGCGGGCTGAATGGCCCACACACGAAATGGCTGGCGGGGAACCTCGGTGAACTGCGTCACAGGGGCTACGCGAAGAGCGATAGTACGAAAGAGTGATCAACAAGCGTACGCGGCGTCACGGACGAGCATAAACGCCGTCATATGCAGTGGGTGGTCTGGACCGACCTGGGTTGCCCGTTTGCTCCATTCGGGCGCTGCTTGCTGTAGCGGACTCACTACTGTCGGCGTTAGCCGTACCGTGGAGTGCGCGACTGACGTCCCGTCATCGGCGACGGGTGATACGTCGAACCGCAGGTAGACGATGTTACGGGCGATGGGCCGGCGAGACAGAACACCGTGTCGGTCCGAAGGCATACGCTTCTTGGTACGACCGAGATCCTGCGGAAACCAGAGGATATAGAGCGAGCAGAAGGGGAGGTCGCACCGTTGGAATCCACCAGTCGCGGGAACGGGCGGACCGCGCCTCCCCTGCTTGGGGATTCGTCGGACACGGCTGCTCGCGGGAATGCCCGCGCGGCCGGAGCGCTCACCAGTCACGAGTGCACATCTGAAGCTCCATCGGTCGAGGTCGGTCGGGCTGTGGGGGTCACCAGTCGCGAGTCACTTGGGGCTCCGTCGGTAGTGGTGGATGGGGCTGGGGCTGTGGGGGTCACCAGTCGCGAGTCATCTGAGGCTCCATCAATGGGGGTGGGCGAGGTGTCGGGTGTGGGGGTCACCAGTCGCGGGTCACTTGGGGCTCCTGCGGTCGAGGGGGACGGGGCTGAGGCTGTGGGGGTCACCAGTCGCGGGTCACTTGGGGCTCCTGCGGTCGAGGGGGAAGGGGCGGGGTTTTCCGGGGTCACCAGTCACGCGTCTGCATCCGAAGCTCCTTCGGTGGGGTCGCAAAATGTGTCAACGAGCGCGGAGACAACCAGCGACGTAATCGCAACACCTCCTCATGACGGCACACGTCAACAGGTGGGTCAGGCCGAGGCTCACGGTAAGACCGGTCATCGACGAATCATGGGCTGGCTCCGTTCACGGCTAATTGTGACGGACTCACTGCGCACTGAACACCCTTCCCTGTTTTCCCTTCGTTCGGTCCGGCGGTGGGGCGTTTGGAACCAACCCCGGCCCGTTCTCGGCTACATCTTGACGTTCGAATTGCTCACTGTGCTGGCCGTCGTCGCCGCGGTCCTCACCGACCCGCCCGCCTCCACCACGGACTGGCTCCGCGGTGGTGCGCTCGTCGCCGCGGCCGCGGTCCACCTGTGGATCTCCCGGCGCACCGAGGAAACCCGACGCGACAGCGGAACCGGGCCCCACATGGACACCGGCACGGTCTGGGTGTTGCCCGCGATGGTCCTGCTTCCCGCGTGGATGGCCGTGATCTCGCTGTTGCTGCTGCGCGCGCAGCTGTACCCGATCGCCCGCCGCCCGCTCTACCGTTACACCTTCGGCACCTCCGGCATCCTGCTCGCCGCGCTCACCGCGCTGGCCGTCGTCCGGATCTCGGGTGTCGATGTGACCAGCACGTTCGGCGGCAACGAGGTGCTCCTGCTGGCCCTCGCGGGCCTCGCCTACTTTGTCGTCAACGCGATCGCGATCGGTGGCGTCATCGCCCTGTCGACCCCGCAGCCGACGTGGACACTGGCGATCGGTAGCCGTCGCGACAACGCGATGCTCGGGCTCATGGTCTGCCTGGGCGCGGTCGCCGCGCTGGCCACCGCGCACGCCTGGCTCGCCCCGATGCTGCTGGTTCCGTTCGTGGCCGCGGTCGACTGGGGTCTGCTGCAGATCGAGAACCTGCGCGGCGACGCCCGCACCGACCACAAGACCCAGCTGCTCAACAGTCGCGGCTGGCACGAGCAGACCGGCCGCGAGTTCGCCCGTGCCCGCCGCCAGCACTCGATGCTGTCGGTCGCGGTGATCGACCTCGACCACTTCAAGCAGGTCAACGACACGTGGGGACACCCGGCGGGCGACGCGGTGCTGCGCGCGGTCGGCGCGGTCCTGCGCGAGACGACCAGGCAGGGCGACATCGTGGGCCGCTTCGGCGGCGAGGAGTTCGTCCTGATGCTGCCCGACACCGACGCCGAACAGGCGGTCCGGGTGGCCGAGCGCGTGCGCCAGGGCGTGGCCGACATGCACGTGGCGGCCACCGACAAACGCGGCCAGCCGGTGTTGATCTCGAACCGGACGGCGTCGATCGGGATCGCGTCGGGTCCCGGTGCCACCTCGGATCTCGACGAGCTGTTGCGCGCCGCCGACGCGGCCGTCTACGAGGCCAAGCACGGCGGCCGAAACCAGGTCCGCTCCGCGGAGTCATCGATCCCGCACCACGCCGAATAAGCGCGGCTCGGGGCAAGATCAATCAATCCCTTTACCCGGAATTGCGCCTGGCTAAACCCGATCGACACCAAAAGCTGGATTGGACCGCAGGAATTCGGTGTAGCGCGGGCTGCGGGCAACGACGTCGAGATAGGCCGCGCCCGCCAGCTTCACGACTTGATCGGCGAACGCGGCCGCGGTTCCCTCGGGATGCCAGCCGATGAGACTGCGCCAGCGCAGCGGATTGCCCGCGATCGGCCGCGCCACGATTCCGGGAACCTGCCGGAAAGTCGGCTGGCACAACACAACCGCGTCGCCGGACTCGACAAGATCGACACAGCTCGCCACGTCCGTCTCGTAGAGCGTCTTGGGCGTGAACCCGGCGCGGGCGCACGCCGCGGCGAAGCAGTCGCCGAAGCAGCCGTCGCCCGGGGTGGCGCCCCAGTGGGTGCCCGCGAGGTCCTTGAGGTCGACCACGGGTCTGTCGGCGAGCGGGTGGTCCTCGGCCAGCATCACGAAGACCGGGTCGGTGGCCAGGGTCCGCCACAGCAGGCCCGGCCGCGACGGCGGTGGCGCGTCGCCGCAGACGCCGACGAGCGTGTAGTCGATGCGGCCCTCCGCGACCATCCCGGCCAGTTCCTCCGACGACCAGGACGCGTGCGTGGCGACCAGAAGATCCGGGTAGGTCGCGCTGACCTGGTGCACGAGGGCGCCGAGGACCGGTCCGTTCGCCGAGGCCAGCCGCAGTCGCGACGGGGTGTCGCCGAGATTGGTCCCGCTGGCGAACCGGGCCGCCTCCTCGCGCAGGTCCGAGACGGCGGGAAGGAGCAGCCGGGCTCGGGCCAGCACCAGCTCGCCCAGCGGTGTCACCCGGGCGCCTTTGCGGTCGCGGACGAACAGGGCGCCGCCCAGGGCACGTTCGACGCGGTGGAGTTGGGCGGTGAGCGCGGGCTGGGCGAGGCCCAGCGCGGCGGCGGCCTTGGTGATGCTTCCGGCGTCGGCGATCGCGCAGATGATCCGGAAGTGGCGCAGCTCCAACTCCATGGGCCCACGCTAAGGGGCGGTGTCCGCTCGGCGGAAGGGTTTGCGGCGGGCGATGCCATAGATGACGAGCGCGGCGACCAGCCCGCTCGTCGCGCCGACGGCCGCGCGGATGACGCCGACTTCGATCTTGATCGCGTCGTGGGCCCCGGCCATGCCGGTGATCGCGGCATAGGCGGCCGTGCCAAGGCACACCGCGAGGACGGCGGCCGAGCCCTTCGCCGGGCGCTTGCGCGGTGCTGTGCGGTGGGGGCGATCGGCAGGGTGAGCGCGATGCCGGGAAGCGAGTGCTGAGATCGCCGTTCACCGGGCGCAGGGCCAGGAAGTACGGGACATCGGGGGCGAGCGTGAAGGGCATGGCCTCGATGGTGGCGGCCAGGTGTGGAGACCCCGTGGTGCTCCTGTGGTGAACCTCTGCTTTTCCAGCGGAATCAGACCGGGGGGATGATCCCGGGGAAGTGGCCCACGGTTTCGCAGTGCGGGCACGGACGTCCGTTGTCGACGTTGCGGGGGCTGCCGCCGATCATCGCGAGTTTCGGGTCGGCGACCATGCCGCCGCCACCGCAGTACTGGCACACGGTGTGCACCTCGGCGGGGACCTCCAGGTCGTCGTCCTCGTCGTCCTCGTCCAAGGTGGGCTCCTTTGGCGGGAATGATGGCCGCGCCGATCCTTTCACCCCTCGGGTGGCCGCGCTGGTGTGAGGGGGTGGTCCGGGTGACAATGCCGGGTGGCTTCAAGCGGGCTGGGCAGGCGCCGACTGCGCCGGGTCCTGGTGGCGATCGCCCTCGGCGGGGTCGTCGCCACGGTCCTGCCTGGGCCGGGTCTGGTGCCTGGGACACCGGTGGCCCAGGCGTTGACCGCCACCGACTTCGTCCCGGTGGCCAAGCCGAGGCCGTGTCTGTGGCGGATCGCCGCGATGGCGCCGCGGGCGCGGCTCGCCCAGTTGCTGATCGTCGGGGTCGACCCGTCCGGGCCCGGCCAGGCGCTCGCCGCGGTCCGCGACGCGCAGGTCGGGGGGATCTTCCTGGGTGGTGAGGCCACCGAGATGCTGGTCGACGGGCGGCTGAGCGAGGTGACCTCGGCGTCCGCGCTGCCGCTGACGGTGGCCGTCGACGACGAGGGCGGCCGGGTGCAGCGCCTCGACCGGCTCGACGGCGACCTGCCCAGCGCGCGGGACATGGCGCGGACGATGACCGAGGAGCAGGTGCGTGGGCTGGCCAGGGACCGGGCGGGCCGGATGCGTGCCAGGGGGATCACCCTCGACTTCGCCCCCGTGGTCGACATCAGCGCCGCGCCTGGCCCGACCGTGATCGGCGACCGGTCCTTCAGCGACGACCCGGCCACGGCGACGCGCTACGCGGGAGCGTTCGCCGACGGGCTGCGCGACGGCGGCATGCTGCCCGTCCTCAAGCACTTTCCCGGCCACGGCCACGGTTCCGGCGACTCCCACAAGACGGCCGTGCGCACCCCGGCGCTGGCCGACCTCGGGGGCGACCTGCACCCGTACCGCGAGTTGCCCAAGGCCGGGGCGGTCGCCGTCATGTTCGGCCACCTCGACGTCCCCGGGCTCACCGACGGCGTCCCCGCGTCCCTGCACGCCGCCGCGTACCGGCTGCTGCGCGAGGATCTCCACTTCGCCGGCCTCACGGTCACCGACGACCTCGGCGGGATGCGTGCCGTGTCGGACCGCTACGACCTGCCGGAGGCCGTGCTGCTCGCGCTCCAGGCGGGCGTCGACATCCCCTTCTGGTCCTCCGGTGCCCGCCTGCCCGAGGTGCTCGACCGGCTCGAAGGCGCCCTGCGCGGGGGGGAACTCGCCCAGGGGCGGGTCATCGAGGCCCTGGAAAGGGTGTTGGCGGCCAAGTCCGCGTGCTGAGTCAGCGGGACATGCGCTCCCGAAGGCTGCGCGGGCGCAGATCGATCCCCACTTCCTGGATGTGGGCGAGGCAGGCGTCTTTGCCGCCACGGGTCCCTTCGTCGCGCCAGCCCGCCGCGTTCTCCTTGGCCGCGCGCCAGATCGAGTACGTGCCAGCACGACCTCGACGCCGCTGTCGGCGCACATGAAGTCCAGCCGCGCCGCGGGATAGGCCGGGTCGAGCGGTAGGCGCCGCCCGCTTTGAGCACGGCGAGCGCGGCGACCACCCAGTCCGCCCCGAACTCCAGGCACACGCCGACTTTGCTCTCCGCGCTGATTCCCTTGTCCCGCAGCTGGTGTGCGATCCGGGTCGACGAGGCCGGTCATGTGCTCGCGGGTGAACAAGGCGGTGCGGTACTTGAGATATCCCCGCATCGCGTCGGGGGCCGGGTTGCCGGTGAAGTATCCACGAAGGACAGAGATCCGCATTAGTCGGAGAAATCGAATTGACGTTCCTCTTTTTGGCGTAGCGCGCGGCGATCGGCGCTCGGGAAAGAAGAGCGGGTCGGGACCGGCCAAGTACATCATCGGCCGAAACTTGGACCTTTGGCGGGATCGACGCAGGTCGGACTGCGACGAATGCGGCAATCCGGTGGCGTTGGGTCATGGCTCGGGCGCGCATTGTCGTCGCGCGTGGAATGTAGACCGCGACCGGCGCAAAGCAACCCTTCGGCCAATCGGACGTCCACTCGGGAATTGTCAGGAGAGCCGGCACTGAAATGTCACCCGAATGGCCGAATAGCCGAGTTCGGCGAATAGGGGTGGACCGGTCCACTATGTCCACAGTGCATCGTCCACTTGGCGGAATGCGGCGACCGGGTGGACCATTCCACCCATGGCTTACGACGAAGGGATCGCCACCCGGGTCCGAGACCTGGTGGCGGACCTGCCCGGCATGGTGGAGAAGAAGATGTTCGGCGGCTTGGCGTTCCTGTTCCAGGGCAACATGTCCGTCGGGGTGCTCGGGGAGGCCCTGATCGTCCGGCTCGACCCGGAGGACACGCCCGCGGCGCTCGCCGAACCGGGCGTGCGGGTCTTCGACTTCACCGGCAGGCCGATGAAGGGCTGGGTGCTCGTCGACCCCGACGCCCATGCCGAGGACGAAGACCTGTGCCGCTGGGTCGACGTGGGCGTCGACTACGCGTGCTCACTGCCGCCGAAGTGAGTCAGAACGCCACGGTGACACCCCGGGGCAACTGGACCAGGCGGGTCCCGTAGGCGTCGGCCAACTGGGCGGCGTCGTCGAGGAAACCAGGCCAGTCCAGCCGGGCCACCGGCCGCGGCGGCTCACTCAGCGGGCGGAAGAAGTTGTCGTGGTGGCACGGGATGATCACCTTGGGGCGCAGCTGTTCGCCGAGCCGCCGGAAGTACCCCGCAGTTCCCTGCCGGGCGGCCAGGCAGGCGATCAGCACGTCCACCGGCTGCTGCCGGGCGAGCGGGGCGTCCTCGATCCCGGCGCTGGTCTGCAGGTGCAGTGACAGGCCGCCGACCTCGACCCGGTAGGCGAACACCTGCCCGCGCGGCCACCGGAACACCGTCTTCGGCATCCCCTCGCCGCGAAGCTCGATGACGTCGATCCGGCTCGCGATCGGCACTGTGCCGTGGCGGGAGGCGATGGCCTCCACGGTGAACGGGCCGATGGTGACCCGTTCACCGTCCTCGACCGGGTGGAGTTGGCTGTCGGGGACGCCCTGCCTGCGGCAGATCTCCGTGGTCGTCGAGCTTCCGTGCACCACGCAGCCGGGGTTGGCCTTGGCCAGCGGCGCGACGTCCATGGCGTGGTCGAAGTGGGTGTGTCCGACGAAGATCCCGGACACCTTGCCGAAGGTCCGCTCGACCAGCGCCTGATCGGGGCGGGCGGGCCGGAACAGCGTGTCGCGCACGCCGGGGTTACTGGCGTACGGGTCGAAGCAGATCCGCTCACCGCCGACTTCGAGGATGAACCCGGCGCAGCCCGTCCAGGTGATCGACCCGCCCAGCTCTTCCTTGAGCCAGCCAGGCTCGGGCGCGGTGGTGGGGAACACCGGCGCGGGCCCGGGCACCATCAGCGGCAGCACACACGTCAGGCACATGCGCCGACCCTACCCACGGGCGCAGCGCCAGACGCGCCAGATCGTGATCGCGAGCTGGTAGTACTGGCTGGATTCGTCCGGGTCGGGCGCTTTCCTGACTTCGACCAGGGCGACCCGCTGGCTGGTCAGGACGCAGAACTTGGTACCCACGGCGACGTTCTCGAACTTGGGGATGAGTGCGTAGCGGGTATCTGTGGTGCAGGTGCGGTGATCGCCTGCCTGGCCGTCGTCCAACAACACTACTCGGCGTTGCTGAAGGAGATCCCCGTGTCATAGATGTGGGCCGGGGGACCTCTCCCAGCGGACCATGGTGGTGGGTTCAGCCAGGTAGACGCCATTGCCGAGGGCCAGGTCCACCGCGTCGACCTGGGTGAGGATCTCCGGCTCGCCGCCGCTCGGCTTGCTCCCGGTGGCTGTCGACGAGGCGCCTGGGGTGGACTGGTCGGCGCTCTTCTCCGCTGTGTTCTCCGGTGTCTTCGCGTCGAAGGCGCCCGCGATCGCGGCGGCGCCGACGCCCGATCCGATCGCGAGCACCGCGAACCCGACCGCGGCGGCGGCTCGGAAACGAGAACGTTCGGGCGCTCGCGGAACCGGGGGGACCGGCGTCACCGCGATCCGGCTCACCGCGGCCGCGACCGCGGGTGGCAACCACCTGTTCGGGGGCCATGAAAGCCGGTGTCCCGACCCGGATGCCCGCCTGCGTGACCGACGTCGTGTCGACCGCCCTGGCGATGCCGGAATGTCCCTGAAAGTCAGTCGCCGCGACGGAACAGGGGTGTGGACGCGCCCGTCTCGGTGTGGTCTTTGAGGGTGCCCATCAGCTGCGCCCAGGTCAACGCCGAACTCGGGAACGGGCCTGTGTCGTCGGCCCAGCCCTCGTGGGCGAAGTGGACAGTGGTGGAGTCGCCCTTCGCGGTGAGCGTCCAGGTGATCTCGGTGTTCGCCCAATGTGGCGGGAACGCGCCGACGGAGGTCCAGCGGACCTGGGTCTCGTCGGCTTGGTCGACCCGCAACTCGAACCGCGCGGGCGCGACCGCGAACCCCAGCGTCATCCGGTCCGCGGCGGGGAAGTCGACGTCGTCGGTCCACCAGCCCGTGATGCCCTTCTGCGTACTCAGCGCTTCGACGATCCGCTCGGCGGGCGCCGCGAGGTCGGTCTCGAACACGATTCTGGCCATGGGAGTTCCTAGGGTTAGTTGACGCTTACGTTAGTGACATCTAACATAAGCCGTGTGGACGCCCAACTCAAGGCCCTTGCCGAACCCCGCAGGCGCAAGATCCTCGAACTGGTCCGCGACCAGGAGCTTCCCGCGGGCGAGATCGCCCGGCAGTTCGCCGTCACCCGGCCCGCCATCTCCCAACACCTCACCGTCCTGCGCGAAGCGGGCCTGCTGATCGAGCGCCGAGAGGGCACGAAGCGCCTGTATCGGGCGGACCCGGCGGGCCTGCTCGGGCTCAAGCGGTTCGTCGACCGCTTCTGGGTGACCGGCCTTGAACGACTCAAGCTGGAAGCCGAGACTGAGGCCGCCCGCGGCGAGCGGAAGGACCAAGCGTGACGATCGTTTCCGACCGGGTCGAACACGAGATCCACATCAAGGCCCCACCCGAGACCGTGTTCGCCTACTTCACCGACGCGGAACGCCACCCGCGCTGGATGGGTGTGGAAGCGACCCTGGACCCCCGTCCCGGCGGCGTCTACCGCTGCGTGGTGCACGACAAGGCGACGGTCCTCGGCGAATACGTGCTGGTCGAGCCGCCCCACAAGGTCGTGTTCACCTGGGGCTTCGAAGGCAACGAAGACGTCCCACCGGGCAGCAGCACCGTCACCGTCACCCTGACCCCCGACGACACCGGCACCCTCCTGCGACTCGTCCACACCGGCCTGCCCCACCCGTCGCTGGCCTCGCACGACCGGGGCTGGACCACCTACCTCCACAATCTCAGCGACGCCGAATAGGAGCCCCGGATGGCATACGACGAGTCCCTCGCCACGAGAGTCGGGGGACTGGCAGGCGAGATACCGGGAATGACCGAGAAGAAGATGTTCGGCACCCTCGTCTTCCTCCTGAACGGCAACATGTCCTGCGGCGTCTACGGCGACGGCCTGATCGTGCGGCTCTCACCTGAGGCTTCCGCGGCGGCCTTGGCCGAGCCAGGCGTGCGGGTGCCCGAGATGGGCGGCCGCCCGATGAAGAACTGGGTCCTGATCGAGCCGGACCACCTCGCCGACGATGCCGACCTGGACGGCTGGATCCAGCGGGGAGTCACCTACGCCGGATCTCTGCCCGCCAAGTGATCGCAATTCGGTGACTATCGGTAGCCGGGTCGGTACGCTGACGCGGTGAGCGTCCAGAACGAGTTCAGCGGCAGCGCCGAGAACGTGGTGCAGGCAGGCGCCATCTTCGGCGGCGTGCACTTCCACGGCCGGAGAGTGGCCGCCCCTCGGCAGACTCCGCCGGTGACGCCCCATTTCACCAACCAAGTGCGGGTATTGCGCGAGGCCGACGAGGCTGTGGAAGCAGGGCAGCGGGTTCTGGTCTTCTGCGGGCTGCCCGGAGTGGGCAAGCGCGAGGTCGCCCGCGAATGGTTGCGGCGCCGGTCCGAGCAGTATCCGGACGGCCAGTTCCACGCTGATCTCTCCGGCGACGCCGACGGCCAGGAAAGCACGGCGCTGCGCGAATTCCTGCTGGCCACCGGGCTCGACGCGGCGCAGATTCCGGACACCACAGAAGGCCGATCGGCGTGTTTCCGCAGCTGGTCGACCGGCAAACGGGTGTCCGTGTCGGTCGACAAGGCGATCACGCCGCGCCAGGTTCGGCTGCTCGCACCGGGGTCGGGGGAGTCCGTGGTGCTGGTGACCGCCGCGGGCAGGCTGCCGGGGCTGGGCGTACGCGACGCGGTGGCCTACATCGATCTGATGCCGTTGGAGGACGCCGCCGCGGTCGAGCTGCTCGGCAGGGTGATCGGGCGATCACGCCTCGACGCGGAGCCGGACGCCGTTCGCGAGCTGGTCAAGGCATGCGCCGGGCTGCCGATCGCGCTGTGCGTGTGCGGCGCGCTGGTGGCGGGGCGCCCCAACCGCCCGCTTGACCGGCTGGTGGCGGAGTTGGCCGACGAGCGGCGCAGGCTGGCCGCGCTGTCGCGGCACGACGATCTTTCGGTGACCTCGGTGTTCAACACCGCCTATGGCCGGTTGAGTCCGGCTGCCCGTCGCGCGTACCGGGTGTTGGGCTCACACCCTGGCGTGGGCACCGTGTCTGTGACGGTGCTGGGGATCGGGCTATCAGAGTCCGATGTGGACGGCACACTGGATGACACAGTGGATGAACTCATCAGGGCCGGTCTCGTCCGTGAGACCGGGGACGACCGGCTCGTCATGCACGACATGACCCGGCTGCACGCACGCGACCTTGCCGAGGACGGCGACACTGTCGCCGTCGCGCGGATGGTCGAGCACTATCGCGAAGTCACGGTCGCGGCGGGTGAGGCCGCGATGCCCGCCCGCGGCTGGCTGCGCCGCTTCGCCGGAAACGTCGGCGGCGCGCCGAAATCGCCGATGCGCTGGCTGGAAGTCGAGCGGGAGAACGTCCTCGCCACGCATGGCGTGCTGTTCGCTCAAGGGCGCTTCCTCGATGTTTGCCTGATGGCGATCGCGCTGTGGCCGTTGCACGAGCACGGCAAGTATCTCGACGAGCAAGTGCGGGTCAACGATGACGCGGCCGTGGCCGCACGAGAGCTCGGCCGCGCGGACCTCGAAGCGTTGGCCCACGTGCAGCGCGCGTTCGGCCTGCTGCAGGGCGGCCACCCGGAGGAAGCGGTCGCGGTTGCCGAGTCCGCACTCACGTCGGCGTCGTCGGCGGGTGTGGTGGAGTTGGAGGCCACGGCTTTTGAAACCATCGGCCTGGCGGCGCTGGCGCTGTCCCGTGCGGCCGTCGCCGAGGACGCGTTGCGACACAATCTGCTGTTGGCGCAACGTATCGGCCATGATCGCCGGGTGGCGCTGGCGCTATTGCACTTGGCCAAAGCGGTCGCTCCCGCCGAAGGCCGCGCGCTGTTGACCGAGGCCCTCCCGGCGTTCGCGGCGGAACCGGTCAACAGCGCCAAGGTGACACTCTGGCAGGGCATCACCTACGTCCGACTTGGCGACCACGAGACCGCCGAGTCGCATGTGGACAGTGCGCTGTTGGCGATGCGGACGCACGGCAGACTCTATGACCAAGCGCTGTGTCTGATCGCGTTGGCCGACATCGCGGTCGCCCGCGGGCAGTCCGACATCGCTCGCGGGCGATATCGGGAAGCGCTGGCCATCGCCGAGTCGTGCGGTTTTCGCCCAGAGGTCAGGCGTATCCGCGCCGCGCTAGGCGAACTCGATCCGAACGAGGCGGCCACCGACGCGCACTGACACTTCGTCCGGCACGCTCAGACCCGCGTCGAGATAAGCGTGCACGACCGATGCGCCCAGCCTGCCGTCGCCTTGGCAGCGGTACTCGACGCCTGCCGCGTCCACGATCAGCCAAGACTCGGCGTCGAGTGGGCCGGTCGCCAGAAGGCAGCCTGGCATCGACGCGAGGATCTCACCGGCGTCCCTGGCGTCGGGCACGACCACGATTTCGGCCAGGTCGAGCATTCGTCGCCAAGGCTCGTGCAGGTCGACACAGAGATGACTGCCCTCCGGAAGCGGAATCGTCGCCGGATAGCGGGTAACCGTTGCCACCGCGCCCACGACGTCGACCCGCACCGCGTGCGCGCCGCCATCCGCGCCGGCGCACGTCGGCAGCGGCAGGGCGAGGGTATCGGCCGGCTCGGTGGGCTCGCTTAGCCTCGATCCGTGGAGCGAGTGGGTGTTCGTTCGGCGTGGTGACGTAGGAAGTGCCTTCTGGGTCGGGAGAATCTGGAGTGTCTAGGTCCCGATTCAACCGATCCAAGAAGGCACTGACGGT
>NZ_JBOHGC010000295.1:0-8791 GCF_050699995.1 Actinokineospora sp.
ACTCGTCGCCCTCGTCCGCGCAGGAGCCACCTTCACCGGCGGCAAACTCGTCGAACGACCCGACGACCACGCCGCCCCACCATCAGCCGCCTAAAAGATCTTGATCCACAGGTATTGACTATTGCTCTCCGGGTTGACCTCGCAGTCGACCGTCACGGTGTAGTAGCGGGCCAGGCCCTTCCACGGACACACCGACTTGGTCCGGCTCTCCAGGACGTACTCCCGGCGCACCGACTCCGGCGGGAAGTAGTGGTTGCCTTCCACCCGCACCGTTCTCGGGGTCTCGGCGATCACCACGCCGTTCCACACTGCACGCATCATCGACCGCTATACCTCCGTCACGACCAGGGTGTCATTTCACCCGGTTCCACGGCCCTCGGCGCGGCGAGAGTGTCAGCACGGTGACACCATGAACCGTATGGCGCTCTCCCGTCTGCCCTCCGCCGCGCTGGACCAGGCGATGCGGCTGCTCGGCAATGCTCCGGCCGATGAGATGGCCATCCGGCAGGCCGCATGGGTCGCCCGGTGCGTCGGCCGCGGCGAGGCCGCCCCGCTGACTCCCGACGCGCTCACCGCGCTGGCCGCAACCCTGCACCAGGACCGCCTCGAACGCGGCGCCGTGATCTTTCACGGCGGTCAACCCACCACCAAAGTGTGGATCGTCCAGCACGGGCGGGTCGAACTCTCGGTCGGCTCCGGGCGCCGCCGCACCGTCGTAGGAGTGCTCCGCCCAGGAGACGTGGACGGCGATATCCAGCTGCTGCTGGACATGGCCCTGCCCTACACAGCCCGCGCGCTCGACGACGCCACCGTGCTGTCGCTGGTCGCCGACGACTTCGAACACCTGCTGGCCACCAGCCTGCCCATCGCCCGACGCTGGCTGTCCAGCGTCGCCCAGCGCCTGGCCGCCAGCCAGACACGGCTGCTCGGACTGCTCGGCCGGACCCTGACCGAACAGGTCGCCGCGCTGCTGCTCGACGAAGCTGTCGACGGCCAGGTGTCGCTACCTCAGCGCACCCTGGCAGCGATGCTCGGCGCGCAACGCCCCTCGCTGAACAAGATCCTCAAAGACCTCGAACGCCAAGGACTCATCGGCGTGCGCTATGCCGCCATCGACATCCTCAACCCGGAAGGCTTGACCAAACGCGCCGGATGATCTTCCTCGTCACGATCTGGTGACACCGGCGGGTTGTGTAACCGAGGTAACCGACCGGGCCCCCGTACCGGACAAGGCTCGCCCCGTACCGCCGATCCCCGGCGGTGAAGAACGGAAGGAGCCGATCGTGTCCGCAACCGCACACCCCACGACCTCGGGACTGGTATCCCGCGCAGGGAGCGGAGCCGTCGCCGGGATCGCCGGGGGCATCGTGTTCGGCATGCTCATGGCCATGATGGGCATGCTGCCCATGGTCGGGATGCTCATCGGCGTCGACAACGCGTTCGTCGGATTCCTGGTGCACCTGGTCAACTCGGCGATCATCGGCGCGGTCTTCGGGCTGCTCGCCTACGGGATCGCCGACAAGATCGGGCCGGTGCTCGGCGCCGGCATGGTCTACGGCGTCGTCTGGTGGGTGCTCGGCGCGCTGCTGCTTATGCCGCTCTGGCTGAGTGTGACCGCAGATCCGATGATGAAAGACATGGTGTTCGTGATCGAGAAGGACCAGTGGCTGAGCCTGATGGGCCATGCCATCTTCGGCCTGATCACCGCCGCCGTGCTGTACGGACTGCGGCGCCGCGCCCGCTCGTGACGATCAGCGGCGACGATTCCCGGGGTCGGCCGACGCTGCGGATCTACGTCGCACCCGGCTGCGCCGGCTGCCGCACTGCCATGAGACTCGCCCAGGCGGTGCGGCAGGCCCGGCCCGATCATCCCGTCGAGGTGATCGACCTGGCCGACCAACCCGATGCGCCCCTACCGCCAGGGGTGATCGGCACGCCGACCTACCTCCTGGACGACGAGGTGATCTCACTCGGCAACCCGGAATGGGAGGAGCTGCTGTGTCGACTGGACACCGCCGCCACCACGGGTGACGATGAATGACCTGATGCCGCCCGCAGAACTCCCGGCCGACGAGCACTACTGCCTGGACGAGGTCGACCTGTTCCGCGACCTGTCCCGCCGCGAGATGGCCGCACTGGGCGCTCACGCCCCCATGCGCACCGTCGCGACGGGACAGGTCGTCTACACCCCGCTGCAGCCCTCGCCGGTGCTGTTCATCATCAAACGCGGCCGGATCCGCCTGCATCGGATCGCGCCGGACGGCCGCAGCGTCACCACCGCCGTGCTCGGCCCCGGCACCGTGTTCGGCGAGATGGACATGCTGGGCCTGCGGATGCGCGCCACCTGGGCCGAAGCGCTCGAAGCATGCGAACTGTGCCTGATGAGCCGCACCGACGTCCAAGTGCTGCTCCTCACCGACCCTCGCATCGCCCTGCGCATCGCCGAACAGCTCTCCACCCGCATCGCCGACCTCGAAGACCGCCTCA
The DNA here is from genome assembly GCF_050699995.1 of Actinokineospora sp. Lineage (GTDB taxonomy): Bacteria > Actinomycetota > Actinomycetes > Mycobacteriales > Pseudonocardiaceae > Actinokineospora. Next base: position 2,488 of record NZ_JBOHGC010000295.1, read on the forward strand.
CCGACCTGACCTGCAAAGCCCTCGGCGAACGCCTCGCCGCCACCCTCTGCCAACTCGCCCGGCACACCCCGGACGAACCTATCCGGCTCACCCACCAGCAACTCGCCGCCCTCGTCGGCGCCACCCGCGAACGCACCACCACCGCTCTGGGCGAACTCGCCAAACACGACCTCATCCACCTGCGCCGCGGCAAGATCATCATCCGCGCCCAAGCTCGCCTGGCCGCCCTCGCCGACGGCGCCCACCCACCATCGCCGACCGGATGAACACCACCGAGCCGAGCCGGCGCACTTACCTCGCTGCCTATCACGACGACCGGCCGGCCATCACCGACCGCCTAATTGGGTGGAGCCCTGATTGGTGATCGGGCCGCGATGCACTGTGGTGTCGGATTCGCGATGGCGTCGGGTCAGCCCGGCCCACGAGATGAGGTGCCGGGCGCCTGGGCGCTCCCGCTCGACGGCAGCAACTCCCGCGTGGGGGTGGACTGTGTCGGCAGTGTCCTTTTCGGACAAACGGACTGGCCGCGGCGGCTGCAGAGCGGTCTGGGCAACAGCCTGCACCCGCCCAACCTCGACCACGACCACGACCAGATCGACGAGGTGCACTGGCTCGCCGATCACGAGGCCTTCCACGCGACGAGAGAGCTGGCCCGCGCCGAGAAGCTGTTCGCAGGCAACACGTCCGGCTCGGTCTACCGGGTGCTGCGCGAGGTGGCACTGCGGTCGGCACCGGGCACGGCTGTCGTCGGGATCTTCCCCGACCGCGGCGACCGCTACGCCGACACGGTCTACGCCGACGAGCACTGGATCGCGCACGGTATGCCCGAGCATCCGGGCGCGGCGCGGCCACGTCGTGTCCTGCCCGGCACGCCGGTGACGTCGTGGTCGCACCTGCGCAAGGACGAGAGCGCACCACGGCCCGCCCTGCTCTTCGTGGAGTCCAACACGACCGGAACGGGCATGCGGGCGCTGGCCCTCGCACGGGACAAGGGTTTCGAACCGGTGTTTGCGGGCGGGATGATCCCCGAACTGTTCCGCCTGGCCGCCGCAGCCGACCTCCTCGCGGCACAACTGGACCTGGCCGCCGGTGTTCCGCACCAGCCGAGGTGCGTGCCGGCCGGGTACGCGGGCATCCGCTTCCTGACCGCCCCGCACATGGGCGTGCTCGCCTCGATCGACGGGACCGACGAGGCGCGCACGATCGCCGAGGTCACCCAGGTGACGGTCACGGCTCACCCGGGTGACCGGGTCGCTCCGGCGATCGACGCCTACGGACGGCTCGGCTACGTCATCGCCCACGGTGTCACCCGTGCGGATGTGATGGCCGCGCTGTCGAAGGCCCACGCGGCGATCACGGTGCGCACGGTTGATTGAGTGATGCGAGTCGCCGGAAGGAACGGCCACGACCATACGTCGACACCCTGCGCCGGGTCGTCGGGCAGGTCCAGTCGGTCGAGGGCACGGCGCAGGCTTGGGAGCGCGGCGCGGACGACGTCGATATCGGCGACAGGTTCGCGCTCGCGGCTGTCGCTGGTGGGTGGTGTTGGCGGGACCAGCTCAACGCCGATCGGTTCTGAGGCCAGGACGCTGCCACGGCTGGGTCGACTGGACCGTGTTCCCATCGCTCGATCGTGGTGCGCTCGACCTTGAGCGTGACGGCGAACCTTTCCTGGGGGTGCAACTGGCAGCCGCGCGAGCAGCGCCGAGCGGAGTGAGCGGCCGTGCTGCCAGTCGACCACAGCACCACGCAACCGTGCCGTGGCAGCCACAGATCAGCAGGACAAGGCTCCGACCAGCCAAAACGGCTAGTGCTCACACCTGGTAGGTGTCTTCGAGTACCAGCCACCCGGCTGTTGATGTTGCCCATGTTTTCGGTGCCCCGGGCAGGATTCGAACCTGCACTGGCCGCGTTCTGAGCGCGGTGCCTCTTCCGTTGGGCTACAGGGGCTTCCCCGCCGGAGCGGGTTGGTGCGGTCGCGGGGAGTCGAACCCCGACTGGCCTGGCCCTCGACCAGGTGCCTCTGCCGGTTGGGCTACGACCGCGTGGAACGTGACGCGTACCGGGATCGAACCGGTGTCTCCGGCGTGAGAAGCCGGTGTCCATTCCGCTGGACCAACGCGCCTGGTATTGCTGTGTCGTGGATCGACGTGACACAGCAGCGTCGCCGTCGACGCCCTGATCTGGTCAAACGCCGCCCGTCCTGGCGGTGCGGCCCGCGGGTCGGTGTAGCCGCAAGGGGTTACGGCGGCGCGTCCACGTCGATCAGCCGCAGTCCGCCACATCCGTTAAGTGGCTTGCGGTCGTCGAGTACGCCCCGGAGGCCAAACCTTCATCGGCCGTGGTGGCGTCGCAGTCCGCGACGGCCGGCTCGAAACCCGTGTCCTGGGTGGCCCGCAGCATTTCGCCCTCCCTCTCCTTGAGCGAATATGTCCACCCCTCCCGAATTGTCTAAACGACACAGGTGCGGCAGGTGGTGAATCGTGTAAATGGGTGCGCGAAATAAAGAAAGCCGCCTACCGGTTTCCCGATGGCGGCTCCCTGAGCATGACGTGTCACGTCATGGCGGGGAGCCTGAGCTGCCAAGTTGCTGCTCGAGCAGCGGAAGGCCAAGGACGGGAAGCACGAGCGGGCATGCCACGACCGCGACGCCATTGCGCCGTTCTCGCGTCCGCATGCCCGTCATCACAAACTCCCTTGTCGTTGTTCTTCACAAATCATGGCGCAGCTCGTCGGCGGAAGTCAATCATTTATATTCGACTCCGCGAATTGCCGTCAGCCGCGCGTGCGACGCACCGCCCCGGCACCCCCGGCGAGCACGAGCACGAGCACCGCCAAGCCCCAGCGCCGCTTCTCCTCGGTCCGGTCGAGCCGGTTGTCGACGCGTGGGACCGTCGTGGCGGTCTTGTACCGCTTGCGGCTCGGCGGCGGGCTCGCGGGCGACGGCACCACGGGCGCGCCCGCCGCGGGCGGCGCGGGAACCTGTGGGGTCGCCGGGGTCACGGCCGGGGACGTCGACTGCGCCTTGGGCTGGGGCGGCACAACGGGAACCGCCGGCGCTGCCGGTGCCGCACCGGACCGCAGGCAGCCCGCCGCGTCGGTGTGGTCCATCGACGTCGGGCTCACGATCGTCTCGACCGTGGACGGGGTTCGCAGCGGGATCCGGAACCACGCGCTGCTTCCGCGCACGTGCTCGCCCAGGACGTAGAGCATGCCGTCGGCCCCCATGACGGCCGCGCCATAGCCGCGCCCGCCGCCGAGGTTCGCCGACTCGATTTCCCGCACCTCGCCGTCGGCGGGGTTGATGGTGACGAGCCTGCCCTGGGTCGCCACCCCGTGCAGCAGCCCGTCGGGGCCGAGGTCGAAGTCGTCGACGGTCTGGGCCAGCCCCGGTGACCGCAGCGACACCGTCGACACGACCGTGAGATACGTGCGGCTCGCGGGATCGACGTCGACCACCGACAGCGTCAGGCCGGACCGCAGGTACCAGCGGTTGCCCGCCACCGCGCCCGCGGTCGCGCCCGCCGCCTGCCCTGGCGAGCGCAGCGGACCCCGGTCGGTGACCTTCCCGTCCCGGCCGATGGTGACCACATGGCCACCCCCGGACAGCGCGCCGGACCGGCCGTGGGAGGCCAGTCCGTAGGCGACGTCCTGCCCGGCGGCGTAGCCGATCGCGTCGACCCGGTAGGCGAGGTCGGTGACCGGGGTGACCCGGCCCGCGGGCAGTTCCACCCTGGCCAGCGCCGAGAGTCCGCCGCCCGCGCCGTGGACCTGCAGCGCCACGCACACCGCTCCCGCGGCGGCCGCCGCGGGAGCGGAGGACACCGCGACCGCCGCGAACCCGATCACCGGGACCAAAGCCCACCGCGCCCGGCTCATCGCAGCCGGACCTGGGCCGCCTCGAACGCGTCCGGCCCGACTTTCGCGCCGCCCATGTACGGGTTCTGCAGTTGCTGGGTCGCGAAGAGCAGCAGCGCGAGCGTGCCCGCGAGGATCGACACGATGATGATGTGGGTGACCGGTCGCGGACCGCCGAAGAGCATCGGCAAGGCCACCGACAGGATGCTTCCGACGATCAGGGCGAACCAGATGACGTCGCTGATCCCCTCGCCCGCCGCAGTGTCGAGCCGGGCCTGCCGGGCCTGGTAGACCTCCCACGGCTGGTTGGCCGCCTCCGCTTTGCGGCCTTGCTGCCACTCGTCGGTCACCGTGGCGTCGGCCACCGAGCGGCGAAGTTGGTCGAGGGCCGCCCATCCGGGTCCGGCGACTTCCTCGCCCGCGCGCATCTTCGGCCACTCCTGGTCGGCGACCGCGACGGCGTAGGACTTGGCCAGGTCGTGCACCTGGGTGCGGGCGGGCTCCGGCAGCGAGTCGGCGGCCCACGACGCGGCGACCAGGCTCTCGGCCTCCCGGGACGCGCCGTCCTCGGCCGCGCCCACCCCGTCGAACAGCGAGATCAGCACGAACGCGAGCAGCACCGCGTGCAAACCGCCTACGATGGTGAAGACCTGGCCCGCGGCCTCGTTGTTCTCCACGATCCCGTCGGTCTCGCCGACGCGGCGGATCAGGTACGCGACCAAAGCCGCGACCGCGGCGGCGCCCACGACCCACAGGGCTCCGGCCAGATAGATGTTCACGCTGGTTCCCCCCAGGTCCGTCACTGCCGAACCGAGTCGGTGATCCGCTCGCGGCTGCGGCGATCTTGTCACCGTCGGCGCGCCACGACCGAGCAGGGCCCCGATTCCGGTGGCGCACGGCGGGCGCATTCTTGAGGTGTCGCACTGGGGAGGCTGTCGTGCGTGGTGCGCGCCCGCGTCGCCGGCGGTCCGGACGGACCGCCCTGTTCAGCGTGCTCATCCTCTTGGCTTTGGCCGTCGCGGCGGCGTTCGCCGTGCGGGACACGTTCGGCGGTGAGCCACCAAGCACTCCCCCGCGCACGCCCGCGGCGGGGACCGCGGCGCTGGCCGTGAAGATCGACAATGTCATCCAGGCCCGGCCGCACACCGGTCTGGGAGCTGCGGAAGTCGTGTACGTGGAGCCGGTCGAGGGCGGGCTGACCCGGCTGCTCGCGATCTACCACGACACCTTGCCCGAGGTCGTCGGCCCGGTGCGCAGCGCGCGCCGCAGCGACGTGGATCTCCTTGCCCAGTACGGAGAACCGGTGTTCGCCTACTCCGGCGCCGCACCCGAGTTGCGGCCCGCGTTGCGCGCGGCGAACCTGGTCGACGCGTCACCGGAAGCCGTGGCGTCCGCCTACTCCCGGGACGCGGGAAGGCGCGCCCCGCACGACCTCTACGTGCGTCCCTCGGCCCTGCCGGACACCGCGAGTCCTCCCACCGCCGAACCGTTCGAGTTCGGCGCCGCCCCGGTCGCGGGAACACCCACCGGCGCACACCGGGTCGACTACGTCGCGGCGACGTTTACCTTCACCTGGTCGGTTGCCTCCACCTCTCCGGAATCCGGCCGCTGGACGGTGTCACTGGACGGCACGCCGCTGACATCGACCGAGTCCGGCCAGGTCACCGCGGCGACCGTGATTGAGCAGCGGGTGACGGTGCGGGCCGACGAGGCCGTCGAGGACGCGGCCGGGACCCGCTCGCCCGTGGTGTCGAGCGTCGGCACCGGTTCCGCCACCGTTCTGCGCGACGGACAGCGCCACTCGGCGGCCTGGTCGCGCCCGGACGCGTCCGCGCCGACCCGGTTCAGCACCCTGGACGGCGCGCCGCTGCCGCTGTCGGCCTACCCGGTCTGGGTGTTGCTCGTGCCCGGCAACTGACTCAGCACCGCGCGCAGCACGCCCACGGCGATCGACACCACCACCAGCAGCGGGTGCAGCCGGACCATGCGGCCCATCAGGAAGGGTTGCAGCACTTCACCTTCCAGGGTCTGGACGAGCACACTCAGACCCAGAACCAGCAACGCCGTGAGGGGTCCGCCGGACACCAGCCCGACGAGCACGGCCACGAACCCGGCGACGAACGCGCCGACATAGGACACGCTTCCTCCCGCGCCGCGCGTCGGCGTAGGGCGTGCCTGATGGAGATGGCTCGCTCCTGCGGGTGCGGTCGGCGGTCATGGCCAACGCTCCTCCGCTGGGGGCCGGATTGGCCACCATCCCGGCGAAACGATTTCGGCCGGAGCCCGATGCGGGCTCCGGCCGAGATCACTTGCCTGGGACTAGCCGGACCTTCCTGGCTTTCTTGATCGTTTGGCGTGTCGTCCTTGCTGGCACTGGAGAATCCAGCATCCAGGGTGTATTACCTAAACGTGCCCTCGATCGTCGGTAAACGCATCAGCGGGAAGA
>NZ_JBOHGC010000296.1:0-21605 GCF_050699995.1 Actinokineospora sp.
GCTGCATACCGCGACGGGGGACCTCAACGGCCGGTGCACCGCGTTGCTCGGGTTGGCCGACGAGGTGGACTCCGCCGGCGCGACTCCGAGTTGGACCGGTGAGACCGCCGTGGCCGCGGCGCAACGACTGACGTTGCTCGCGACGGCTTGGAGGATGACCTGGCCGAGGTGTCGGCGTTGCGGCAGGCCATGGGTGAGACGGCCGACGCGGTCAGCGGGCTGCTGCACGGTATCGAGGAGATCGACTACCTGGCGAACACGCACGGTTTCCGGGTCGCCGACGACGGCACGGTGCACGACAACGGCCCGCCGGATGGGTCCGACGTTCAAGGTGAGGACGCCACCGCCGAGCGCAGGCGGATGCAAGCTGAGCTGGTCGACCGGGTGGAACAGGTGATGCGCAGGGCGAACGACATCGACGACGACCTGTGCCACGTGCTGAACAAGATCCTTGACGGCGGGGTGAACGCCGGGGAGGTGGGCGGGTTGACCGCCGCCGCCAGTGCTGGGGCGGCGGCCGGGCACCTGTCGATGATCGAACCGCCTGTCGGTGGAACCCCGGCCGACAACGCCGGCTGGTACGCCAGCCTTGGGGCTGGGGAGAAGGCGTGGCTGCTGGCCAACCGCCCGGACCTGATCGGCAACCTCGACGGGGTGCCCGCCGCCGACCGCGACAAGGCCAACCGGGCACGCATGCCCATCGAACGAGCCAACCTCGAAGCCGAGGCGACCCGCGCACAAGCCTCCGGGAACGCCGAGGAGTTCGCCCGCATCCAGGCCAAACTCACCTCCCTCGACAAGATCGACGAAATGCTGAAGCGGCCCCGACCATCAACTCCTCCTGCTGGACACAGTTGGGGACCGCGCCAAGGCCGCTGTCGCCATCGGCGACGTCAGCAACGCCGATCATGTCGCGGTGTTCACCCCCGGCATGAACTCCAGCGTCGGCGGCAACATGACCGGCTACGACAATGACATGCGCGAGCTGAAGGAACGCACTGAGGACGAGCTTGGACGTGCGCAAAGGCCACATGAGACGGTGGCGGTGGTGACCTGGTTGGGCTACGAGCCGCCCAATACGGACACCATGTGGGACGCGGCTGGCGCGCTGTCTGACGACCGCGCCACCGATGGCGCGAACCGGCTCGCGCCGTTCCTGGAGGGCATCAACGCCTCCAGCCGCACCGACCCGCACCTGACCGCGCTGGGCCACTCCTACGGCTCATTGACCACCGGCATCATGCTGCGCGACCACCCCAACACCGGGGTGGATGAGGCCGTGTTCTTCGGCTCCCCCGGCATCGACGTGGACAAGGCATCCGAGCTGCACATTCCCCAGGGCCACGGCTACAACATGGCCGCGCCCGACGACGACGTCACCCTCGTCGGATACACCGAACACCATGGTCCCGCCCCGAGCGCCATCCGCGACCTGACCCAAATGTCCACACAGGAATACACCGCGCCCGACGGCCGCCATTTCGACGCCTCATCCGGGCACAGCGAATATCTTCGCGCGGGCGACAAGTACACCACCAGCGAATGGAACATGGCCAACATCATCGGCGGCATCGATGCGGGTGCCCGCCTGTGAGGCCCGCAACACGAGAGGAGCACCGGGTGCCTTACCGGTCGGCACGGAGATCAGCTTTCGCGATCGCGATCGCCACACTTGTCGCGGTGGGCGCGTGCGGATCTCCCACCCGCCGCTCACCCGCCACCACAATGGACACCAGCAGCGCTGACAGGGCCGCCCAGTACAACGAAATGCGCGCCCGCCCCGACATCGAGCAGATCACCCAACGCTACGAAGATTTGCGAACTGCGATTCGAGACCGCTTGACACAGGGAATCGGCCTCCCGTCGATGGTTCCGGTACGTAAGGGAGGTGCTTCAGGATGTCGTGACTTCCCGGCTGTTGAGCAAGCACTTAAGGAGTCGCGCGGCCTGCCCGGCTACTACACCGAGGCCAACATTCCCGACGACAAGTGGCCGGACGCCGTACGGATTGTCACCGAGATTGCGAGCCCCTATGGATTCACCACGGTGGTCACCGTGGTCGACCAACCTGGTGATCATGAAATTTCCCTGTCCGACGAGTATGGCGGTGAGCTCATCTTCGGCACTAAGCTCGCCACAATCCTGTCCGCGCGTACCGGCTGCCATCTGTTTCCCGAAGGGCAGCGGCTGGGTTCGACCAGTCCAACGCCGACGACCGCACCTCCTCCCAGCACCACCTGAACCGATGTCACTTGTGTTTGGAGGAATCGAGAAGGTCGTCGAGGCAGTGGGTGCAGGCTCGTAGGTCGTAGCGGTGGGTGATGTCGGGTAGGTCGGTGATGAGCAGGGTGTCGCACATGGCGAGGCCGGGGCGTGGTCCGTGCGCGTGTGCCACGTCGGTCTGCAGGACGCCGTGGCCCCAGGCGGGGACGTCGTAGAGTCGGGCGGCGCAGATCGCGCAACTTGGCCAGTCCCACCAGATTCGCCGCACCTCGGGCGCGTCCAGACACGGCGACCCGCACACCGCGTAGAAGGTCACGCCGTGGTCATGAATGAAGGTGCGCGCGCCATCGGTCGCCCAATGTCGTAGCTGCCGGAACACCCCGGCTGCCCAGCCGCTGGTCACAGTCGCCATGACACGTCTCCGTTCCGGTCGGCGAGTTGGTCGCCGTGGATGAGCAGGCAGGCCAGGCATCGTGTCCCGTGGTCGGTGCAGATGATCCGGGTGTTCGGCGCGGTGTGGGAGCACAGCGCCGCCGAGTAGGCCGTGGAGGACTGGTCAGGGTCGAATGCGTGCACGTGGTCGTCGTAGCGGGACAGATACCAGCGTGGTTCGTCTGCCTGAACGGTGGTCGCGGTCGGTCCGCCGCCGTCGGTGGTCATGGTCGCCTTCCGTGCGTGGTGCCCGCTCGGGGTGGAACCGCACGCGGCGCCGGGTGCCGCCACCAACACCGGAGGCGTCGGGGAACCTCGGGATGGGCAGGCGACGCCGGGTGCCATGGGCCCACACAACCGGAAGGCGGGCGCTGTGGGTCACCCTGTGTGCGACGCCGCCACACTGGTTGTCACCTGCGGCTATCCTGGCTGGGGCGGTTGAGCCGGACAGACCCTTGGGGAGCGTGGGATGAGATGGCGCGTGAATCGGCGGGCATAGCCGAACTGCGGTGCTCGCTCGGACAACGTCTGGCGATGTTGCGCACTGCGGCCGGCGTCACCCAAGGTCAGCTCGCGGCGGCGGTGTACTGCGACCGGACGACGGTGACCCACATCGAGAAGGGGCGCGGTCGCGCCGATGAGCAGTTCTGGCAGACCGCCGACCGGATCGTGGAGGCGGGCGGATCACTGCTGGCCGCGTACCGGGACCTGGAAACCGCGCGGCAGGAGTGCGACCTTCGTGCCCGGCGCTCCGCGCTGGAAGCCCTCCGCGCCAAGGCACACAGCTTCACAACGACGCCGCTCACTGGCAACACCTCGTCCGTCTTCGACGGATACGACGACGAGACCGCCGCAGTGGAGTTGGCGCGCAGGGTGGCGGCCAGCGACGTCGGCGATGAGACGCTGGGCCAACTCGAAGGCGCGATGGACGAGCTGGCGATGGCCTACCCGGTGACCGCCCCACAGGACCTGCTGGTGCGTCTGCGCAGTCATCTCGCGTATGTTTCCTCCCTGACGGACAGCCGCATGACCCTGGTCGGGCGGCGCCGGTTGCTGGTGCTCGGTGGCTGGCTGTCGCTGCTCGCGGCGACAGTGCACATCGACCTCAAACACCACGCGGCGGCCACCGCGCGCCTGCGCACCGCGGCGAGCCTGGCCCGCCACGCCGAGCACGACGAGATCCGGGCCTGGTGCTTCGAGACCGAAGCCTGGCGGGTGCTGACCGAGGGCGACTACCGGCGCGCGGTCAAGCTGTCGCGCGCGGCCCAGGAACTCGCCCCAGCAGGCAGTTCAATCGCCGTGCAGTCAACCGCCCAGGAAGGCCGCGCCTGGGCGCGCCTCAGCAACCCGCGCGAGACCTATGCTGCCATCGACCGGGTGACCAAGCTGGTGTCCCCAATGGCCCGCCCTGACCGCCCCGAGCACCACTTCCGCTACGATCCAGATAAGTCCGTGGCCTACGTGGCGACCACCCTGGCATGGGTCGGTGACCCCGCCGCCGAAAGCTACGCGCGGGAGATCATCTCCCGGCTCAAACCCGACCACGAAGGTCAGAGATGGCCGCGCCGCGTCGCCTCGGCCAACCTCGACCTCGCCCTGGCGCTGCTCGTCACCGACCGCCTCGACGAGGCCTGCCACGCCACCCAGGAAGCGATCCTGTCCGGCCGCGTCGTTCCGTCCAACCACTGGCGCGCCGCGGAAATCGTGGGCGCCGTGGAAGCCCGGCACCTGCCCGAGGCACGCGAGTTGCGCGACGCCTACGAAGGGATGCGACGCGCCACCGCGGTGCCTTAAGCGCTCGCCTCGCCACACAAGATCGTCACCTGGTGCGCGGGCGTCGTCTGCTCGCTCCGCGACCGGGTTGCGGCCAGTCGGTGTCGGTCTTGCCGCGCATGATCGGCAACCCATCGTCGGCCTGCGGCCACCACGCCCCGGTTCGCATCGTGGAGCATTCGCCCCGCCCAAGCACGGGTAGATCAAGCCACCGCGACCGGAACGCGGCGGGAGCGCGACTCGACCACTGCGCCCGCCGCCGCGAGTGCCCCGGTGGCGATCACCGCCGCGGTGACCACGTTCGTCAAAGACCCGTTGAACCAGGCGAAAACCAACCCGATCTCCACGAGCACAGCCACCCACGTCAACACCGTCGACCGCCGGTCAGCACTCGCGATCCGCGAGAACAACAAGATCTGCACCAACGACAGCAACGACCCGACCAGCGCGAACTCCCACAACGGCACCACACTGTCGGCGTACTTCGCCCCGCCGATCACCCGCACCCCAAGCTCACCGAACAGCGCCGCGCCGCCCACCACGAGAGCGTTCAACGCGGCACACAGCCCGAGCGCCAAGGGAATCACCCGGCGCCTGCCCTCATCGCTGGCCAACCGGGGCAACACCACCACGGCGATCGCGTAAGGCAGCCAGTAGGCGATCTTCGTGAGCACCGCGCCCACCGCGTACTCCCCGGCCACGTCCTCCGGCAGCGTGTGCCGGGCCAGCACCAAGTCGAGATTGACCAGCAGCACCAAGGCAAGCAGCGCCTGCGCCGCGTGCAGCACGTCCCGTACGTGGGCGAAGTCCAGGCGCGCGGGCTTGGGTCGGCCGCAGATCAGCCACCCGGCGAACGCCACCGCCATGGCGCCGAACGCGGCCCCGGCGAGCGCGCCGGTCGGAGTCCGGGTGATCAGCAGGCCGACGAGGGTGCCCCCAATCCGCCCCACACCTTCGGCCAGCAGCAGCCGAGCCATGGTCCCGAACCGTTGCGCGCCTTGCAGCGAGCCGTACCAGAGCCCGTTGAGCGTGATCGGTCCCAGCGCCAGCGCGACGAACAACATCGACCCGGGACCGTCGAGATGCAGCAGCCACACGAACAGCGGCACGCTCAGCAGCGCGACCACCGTGATCGACGCGCTGGTCCCGAACCCGAGCGCCACCAGCGGACCCGGTGGCCGCCGCGACGAGTCACCCGCCACCCGCAACGCCACGACCGTCTGCAGACCCAGCGCGGGGACCGCGCCGATCACCAGGACCGCGAGCAGTGAGCCGAGTTCACCGAACGACGCCGGGACGAGCAGCCGCGCCGCCACCAGGGTGAGCAAATAGCTGGCGACGTTGTTGACCCCGAGTGCGCCCGCGACCAGCACGGCGTCGAATCTGCCGCGCCCGAGGGCGGGCGTAGCCTCTTTCGAACCGCTGACCGTCAAGGGCGCGCCCTTCTGGTTACCTGCCGGTAATTTAGAAGACTCTAGCGGCCAACAAGCTCGGAGAACAGGTGTGTCCGATCCAGGTCTGAACGGTCCAACGTGGCTGCGCCGGTCGGCCCTACCGACCGTGAGCGCGCTGTTATCGCTGGTCATCGTGGGTCCACTGCTCGGCGCCGGGTTCGTCCTGAACTACGACATGGTGTTCAGCCCCACCCAGCCGCTGGTGCCCGACAGCCTCGGCCTCGGCTCCGCCCCCGCCCGCTCCGTCCCCGCCGACGCGGTGATCGCGGGCCTCACCCACATCCTTCCGGGTGACCTCGTCCAGAAGCTGATCCTGCTCCTCGCGTTCTTCCTCGGCCCCCTCGGCGCGGGCAGGCTGGTGCCGACGGAGTCCACCGGCGTCCGACTCGTCGCCGCCGTCGGCTACGGGTGGACCGCGTACCTCGCCGAGCGCCTCTTCATGGGCCACTGGCCGTACCTGCTCGCCTACGCCTGCCTGCCGTGGATCGCCGGGGCCGGGCTCGCGCTGCGCCGCGGCGAACCGAAGGCATGGACGCGGCTGGTCGCCTGGTCCGCACCCGCCGTGTTGACCCCGTCGGGCGGACTTCTCGCCGCCGGAACGGCTTTCGCCGCCGCCGGGTGGCGCCGCGCCCTGCCGACGCTCGCCGCGGTCACCGTGCTGAACGCACCGTGGTGGGTCCCGTCGATCCTGCGCCCCGGAGTGTCCACTCCGGACGCCGTGTCACTGTTCGACGCGCGGGGGGAGAACTGGGGCGGCGCGGTCACCAGCGTGCTCGGTCTCGGCGGCTACTGGAACAGCGAGGTCGTCCCCGCGAGCCGGGAGCTGCCGCTGGTCCCGATCCTCACCATCGCCGTGGCTGTCGCGGCACTGCTCGGTTGCCGGGAACTGGCCAGGCGCTGGGAACCGGCCGTCGCGATCCTCGGACTCGGGGCGCTTGGCGTGTACCTCGCCTTGTTGGGCACGATCCCGTTCGGCGCCGAGATCCTGCGCTGGGCGGTGAGCGAGATCCCGGGCGCGGGACTCCTGCGCGACGCGCAGAAGTGGGTGGCCTGGTGGGCTCTCCCACTGGCCATGGGGTTCGCGATCGCCATGGAGCAAGCCGTGCGCCACCTGCCTCGCGGGCGGCTCGCCGCGCTCGCCGCGGCCGCGCTGCTCCCCGTGGTCTCCATGCCGGACCTGGCTCTGGCGGGCTTCGGCCGACTCGAGACCGTCCACTATCCCCAGGACTGGGCCGAGGTCCGCGGGATTCTCCTGGCCGACGACCGGCCGGGAGACGTGCTGACGCTGCCGCTGTCGACGTTCCGGCGGTTCGGCTGGAACGACGACCGCACCCAACTCGACCCCGCACCAAGGATTCTGCCGAAGACCACGGTCATCGACGACACCGTCCACGTGGGCGGGCGGCCGGTGGCCGGTGAGGACACCCGGCTGCCGCCGATCCGCGAAACCCTTGCCGCGCACGGCGACCTCGGCGCGGTCGGCATCGGCTGGGTCCTGGTCGAGCACGGCACGCCGGGAGTCGTCGACCCGGAAGTCCTTGAGCCGCTGGCGGAGCGGTACCGCGGAGAGTGGTTGACCCTGTACCGGGTGCCCGGTCCCGTGGACGCCGCTACTGCAGTCGGCCCAATGCGCTTTCCCGTGCTGCTGGCCGACTTCAGCGCGTTGCTGATCGTGACTGTGAGCTGGTTGTGGCTCGCGTTACCGACCGGTAGATTGAGCGGACTGACCCGGCGCGAGGAGTAATCAGGTGGGCAAGATCGTTGCAGCACTGGTGGCGGTTATGGTCGGGCTCGGCCTGGCCACCGGCGTCACGTTCGGGGTCACCAGCGCCGCGAGCCCCGACAGCGAGAGCAAGCTGGACCTGCGCGACCGGCCGAAGGGCAACGGGGACAACGGCGTCGTCAACTACGGCACCCCCTGACCGGTGGGCGCGCCCACGTCGGGCTTCGGTGATCCGACGGTCAGCTGGAGCATCCTGCTGCACGCGGAGTTGGCCGCCCAGCCCGATCCGGCGTCGGTGCGGCGCGGCCTCGACGAGGTGTGCGCGCGCTTTCCCCATCTCGGGCCGACACCGGACGTCGCCGAGGCGGAGTCGCTCGACATCCTCCGCCACGAGTTCGCGGAAACCGCTTATCTGCCAGACGATTCCCTGGTCAGGATCGCGGTCGGGCCACGCGAGCTGCTCATCGCCGCGCATCACGGCGCCTGCGACGGGCTCGGCCTGCTCGCCCTGCTCGGCGCCGCCATGGACATCCCGGTGACCTCCGGCGCGGTCGGTGTCGCCGACCGTCCCGCGGGCGAGTCGTTCCTACGCTCAGCCGCCCGCCGCGTCACCGAAGCGCTGCTCCACCCGCCCGCGCGGGTCGAGCCGAGCATGCACGGCCAGCAGGCCGGCGAGTTGCTCCTGACCCGCCACGAACCGCGGATCCGGGCTGGGACAAGCAAACTCACCGCTGCCGCGGCCACCGCCGTGACGGCGTGGAACCAGCGCCACGACGCGGGCGCGGACCGGCTCGTCGCCGCCGTCGGCGTCTCCCGGCGCGGCGGCGACGACATCGCCCCCCGCGACGAGAGCGCTTTCCTGCGCCTGCCACTGGAATCCACCGATCAGACGCACATCAGCCAGGCACTGGCGGGCCAAGCCCCGGAGCCGCGGTTCCCCGACTCTCCCGGCTTGCTGACCACGCTGGGCACCCGGTTGCTCGCCAACCGTCTCGGTTCGAGCTTCCTGGTGTCCAACCTGGGCGCGGCGTCCACTTCGGACGTCGTGCGCACGCTGGCCTTCCACCCCGCGGCGAGTGGACGCTCGGCGGTCGCGTTCGGCGCGGTCACCGTGGCCGACACGACGACGATCACCATGCGCGCCCGCGCCCGCGACTTCGACCCCGAGGCCGCGGGGACGCTGCTGGACGACCTCGTCAACGAACTGCGTGGAACCACTCGCTGACGGTTTTCTCGAACCGATTTTGGTTACTTCCCGGTATTTCCCGGTATCATCGAGGCTATTGTCGGTCCGCACCGAAGGACGTCGTTATCGATGACGAACACCTTGCCCTTCTCCGCGACGCTGGACCGGTCCGTGCGACTGTTCAAGGCATTCCGAAATGAACAGACCGACCGCGACACGTTCTATCAGACGCTCGCCGAGGACTCCGCCCGCCAGGTGAACTCCTACGCCGATCTCGACGGCCGAATCATCCTCGACGTGGGCGGCGGACCGGGCTACTTCTCCGACGCCTTCCGCGCCGCGGGCGCCCACTACCTGGGCCTCGACCCCGACGTGGGCGAACTTTCCGCACGTGGGCAGCATGGTGAGAACATGATCCGGGCCAGCGGCACCGAGTTGCCGGTGCGCACCGGGTCGGTCGACATCTGCTATTCGTCCAACGTCCTCGAACACGTCCCGACACCGCACGTGATGCTCGACGAGATGGTCCGGGTGACCAAGCCGGGTGGCACGATCTTCATGTCGTTCACGCCGTGGTATTCACCATGGGGTGGCCACGAGACGTCGCCATGGCATTTCCTCGGCGGCCATTACGCGCGCCGCCGATTCGCCGAGAAGAATGGCGAGGAACCCAAGAACAAGTTCGGGGAAAGCCTGTTCGCATTCTCCATCGGCGCCGCGATCAAGTGGGCGAAGAACTGCGAGGAGGCGACGCTCGTCCGGGCGTTCCCCCGCTACCACCCGTCGTGGGCGACGTGGATCGTGCACGTGCCCGGCCTGCGTGAGGTCGCGTCCTGGAACCTCGTGCTTGTCCTGCGAAAGAACGGGAACGCCTGAGCGGCGTTCCCGTTCGTCCGTCCTTTTCAGACTCCCGCGCCGACGCCCTGCCGTCGGGTCGGCGGGTTGCCGAGACCCCGAGCCGGTTGCCTGCTGCCGCCGAGCAGCAGCATCACCAGCGCGACCAGGATGAGCACGGCGCCGGAGATCCACAGGATCGTCGGCAGCGTGGTGATCGCGAACAGCTTGGAGAGGTTCTTCTCCGCCTCCGCGGCGTTCTTGCTCACCGTCTCGTCGTTGAGCTGCAGCGTCCCGTTGAACACGTAGGTGCCTTTGCCGTTCTGCTGATCCGGCGTGCGCAGCTCCTGCTTGCCGTCCTGTCGACCGGAGACGATCGCACCGGTCGTCGGCTCCACCCACAGCGTCCGGCTGGCCTCGTAGTACAGGTCGACCTTGACCGTGGGCTCGCCTTCGCGGCCGATCAGGCTGCCGGGAACCTCGCGCTCGGAGATCTTCGTCGGCGGCACGTTCAGGACGAACCGGTAGACCTCGAGGCCCTTGATCTGCTCGACGCCTTCGAACTTCGCGTCGACAGCCTTCTTCACCTCGGTGTCGTACCACTTGTACGTGCGCTGTTCGGTGCCGAACGGGAACTTGAAGTTCAGTCCCGGCTGCTGCAGGTCCCCGCGGCTCGCCCGCACGCGCTGGTCGAGTTCATCCTGGTAGTACTGGCCTTCGCACGGCACCACGGCTTCACCGGTGTGCCGGTCCAGACAGATCCGCCGCAGGCCCGCGGTGACCGTCAGCCTTGTCGCGTCGTCCTTGACGATGGACGACTCGACCCAGGAGGTGACGTCGCTGTCGCGCGTGACCTCCGGCTGGCTGAGGTCGCCGGTGACCTTCGTGGTCGACGTCAGACTCAGGTTCTCGCGGATCTCGGGCTTCACCGACGAGCCGTTCGGCACGTAGACGAGCGCGGTGATGCCACTTCCCTGCGCGACGGATTTGGCGTCGATGTTGTGCGGAACCTTGGCCAGCCTGGGGTAGGCGTAGAGCTTCAGCAACAGGCCGGTGGCAACCGCGAACACCCCCAGACCGAGCAGGACGAAGGTGATGACGCGACGCAAAGGGTCCTCCTGTACTCCTGACCGCTAAACGGTCGACAACTACTTCTTACTCGGCGGTAATACCTGCGGAATGTACGTCCTGGAAGCCTGTCGGCGACACTGCTGAATGGCCGATCCGGCCAATCCGTTATGTTCCAGGCCTCATGTCGCACCTTCCCGGGGATTGCGCAGGGATCCGCCCAGCAGTCGTTCCGCGTCGGCCGCCGCCCGGACCGTGACACCGGTCCGACCAGCACGTTCGAGCTCGGCGAGCAGGTCGCCGCCATGGCACTGCTCGACCAATGCCCACTGGCCGATTCCGTCGGTCCCGGACCGCGTTCCGACCGATGTCGGCTGATACGGTTCGGTGTCGGCGGGAAATTCCGCGATGATCGCCTCAGGCATTCCCGACTGCCATTCACCGATCTTCAGTCCGGCCCGCAAAGCGGCCACGAGAGTGGTGAATCGCTCACCGGTCGCGGCCCAGTCGAACCGGGTCGCCCAGTCTTGGCACGCCTTGGCCACGGCTTCGGCGCGGGCCGGATCGGCGAGGTCGGTGAGCACCTGGTCGACGGCTTCGGTGAGGTCGGCGCCGTTCGGGACGAGCCAGCCGGTGTCGCCGTGGCGCACCGAGTCGCGCAGTCCGTCGACGTCTCGGCAGAGCGTGGGAACGCCGTGCGCGGCCGCTTCGACGACCGCCAGTCCCCAGCCTTCGCCGTCGGACAAGGTCACGTTGAGCCAGGAACGGCCCAGCAGAGCCGATTTCGTGGCACCGTCGACATACCCGTGCACGTCGACGGCGCCGTCGAGGCGAGCGGCGAGCGCCCGCAGCGCCCCCTCTTCCGGTCCACCGCCGACGACGTGCAGCCGCAGCGTCGGCCAGCGGTCGAGCAGCGCCTCCACTGTCCTGATGAGACGGTCGACCCGCTTGTGCGTCACCAGCCTGCCCAGGCACACCAGCGTCGGTTCGGCTTCGCGCGCGACTCGGGCCTTCGGCGCCTGGTCCATGCCGTTGGGCACCACGTACACCGGACCCGTCCAGCCCAGCCGGGCGCGCATCGCGTGCACGGTCGACGGTGACACCGCGACGGTGACGGCGTCGCGGTAGACCCGCTGGGCCGCGGGGCCTTCGAGCCACCGGCCGATCGCGGCCAGCCACGGCGGGAAGTGCACCGCGAACTGCGCGTCGTGGACGTGGTGCATCAGCAACACCACTCGGGTGCGCCGGGCGAGGACCAGCGGACTGAAGAAGGGAATGCCGTTCTGGCAGTCGACCACCACGTCGACTCGCCTTCGGTTGCGCAGCAACCACAGCAGCGCCCAGAGGTAGACAGTCCACTGCCCGCCTCGGCGCACGGTGGTGAGCGTGTCCGTTCGTTCACCGGAGGTCTGCCCCTCGTCGCGGGCGGTCAGATAGGTGACCCACGCGCCGGCGCGGGCCATCGCCTCGGCGACCCGCACGGCGTACTCCTCGGCGCCACCCGCGAGGCTGTGTCCGCAGTCGCGCCAGTTGACGACCACGACCCGCGCACCGCGCAAGGGCTTGAGCGCGTCAGTCACCTACGCGACCTCCGCTATCGCCGCGTCGGCGGTGATGATCCGACGCGCGGGAACGTGCGTCTCGCGGTCGAGCAGTTCCCGGATCTCGCGCAGCGCGGCGAAACTGCGGTAGCCGTCGCGCATCGGGCTGAACGTCGAGCCGGGCACGTCGGTCCAGCGGACGGGCAGCTCGGCGATCACCGCGCCGGAGCGCCGGGCCCGGGCGAGCAGCTCGACGTCGAACGCGAAACCTGTGGTGCGCAGCGGAAGGAAGATCCGCTCCGCGGTGTCCCGGTCGAAGAACTTGAACCCGCACTGGGTGTCGCCGACGTTGGGCACCAGCGAGCCGACCGCGCGCCGGAACGCCCAGGCGCCGACCTGGCGGACCATGCTGTGCCGGGCGCGGACATCCGACATCGGGTGCGCCCGCGAGCCGACCACTACGTTCACGCCGCCGTTCAGGCAGTCCATCGTCGGAACCAGCGCGTCCATGTTGGTGGCAAGGTCCGCGTCGCAGAATCCGACGTAGCTGCTGTCGGTGGCGAGGATTCCCGCACGGACCGCGGCACCCTTGCCGCGCTCGGCGCAGTCGATGATCCGGATCGGCACCGGACCGGCACGGTGGGCGCGCGCGATCTCGGCGCTGCCGTCGGTGCTGCCGTTGTCGACGACGACGATCTCGGTGCGCCGGGAGAACCCCCGCAGCGCATAGGCAAGGCCGACCAGAGTGGCTGGGAGGCGCCGTTCCTCGTTGAGGACCGGCACGACGACTGACAGGAGTGTCCTCATCGGGCAGCCCCCGACATGGCCGTGGATCGCCTGGGGGAACCGGGAACGGCTCGCAAAGGTCCTCCTAGAGTGAGACTGGGGTCACATCCGCCGCGAAGTTACCCAACGGTAGTGCCGCACCCGTGGGGTCAATTTAGTGACGGGGGTCACAGCAGGAGTCGAAGGTTGATTCAGGTCGGTCAGGTGAGGCCATTCAGCCCAACCGAGTTGGACTGAATGGCCTATATCTACAAACAAGACTGTTGCACGGAACAAGACGGCACAACGGGTTTCATCGCGAATCGTTGACCCGGGCACCGGGTCAAGCAGCGGGAATGCGCGCACAGCGCGGATTCAGGGCACTGCGCAAAGTGATTTGCCGACGAGTGGTCTGGACTGTTCAGGCGTCAGCCGCTGAGCCAAGTGTCGGATCGAGCCGCGCGGTCTCCACCGAGGCATAAAGCTCGGCGATGCTGCGCGGGTCCGCGAGGTCCCGCTTGGTGAGTTCCTGGATCCGGCGAATGCGGTAGCGCACGGTATTCGGATGGACGAAAAGCCGGGCCGCGGTCGATTTCGCCGAGCCACCCTCGGCGTACCAGGCATGCAGAGTCTTCAGGAGCACGTCCTGCTCCGCCTTCGGCAGTTCGAGAACCCCGGAGAGCACTTCCCGGGCCAATTCCCTGGCCAGTTCGCGGCTGCCCGCGACCAGCGTGGTGAGCGGCTGGTCGCCGAATCCGACGACACCCGTCTCACCCGCGGCCAGGCAGCGCCGGGCGATCCGCGCGCGCCGCAGCGCCGCCGGGATCCGCCGCAGCCCGGACACCGGCGGACTCATGCCGATGCCGTGGCCCGCGCTGTCGAGTGCCTCACGCAGCGCCCGCAGGTCGGTGGCCCGCTCCACGGCGACAATGCCGATCTCGGCTTCGGGCAGGCTGCGCCACACCATCCGCCAGCGTCGGGGGTCGACCAGGGCCGCGGACCGCTCGGCACCGCTCGTCCGGTCGCCGAACACGACCACGAACGTGCCCGCCTGCGGCAGGTTCAGCGCCTTCGCCGCGTCGTCGAGTTCGGCCTGCTTGGTCAGCCTGCCGTCGAGCAGCCCGTCGATCAGCCCCAGCCGGGCCTTCTCGTCGTACCGCGCCGAGTGAGCCTCGAACTCGCTGTACGCGGCGGTGATGACCGCCGAATAGCTGTCGATGATGCGCCACACGGTGGTGCTGACCGGCAGCAGCTGTTCCGGGGTGATGATGCCGGGCGGGATGGCCCGCTCCATGAGCGTCTCGTAGGTGAAGGTGCCGGCGATCCGGAAGGCGCGCAGCACCGCCGAGAGCGGGATTCCCTGCCTGGCCTGGGCGAGTCCAGTCTTGCGGACGGCCTCGACGGAGGCGTCCCTGCCCTCGATGAACGCGGTGAAGGCGTTGCGCAGGTTGACCTCGCACACCTTGCGCAGTTCCTCGGGCGCGCTGGCGTTCACCCGGCGGTAGAACTCCTCTTTCTCGCTGAGGAGGGCGGCCAGTTCGGAGGCAAGTTCCGGCAGCCTCGCCAGCAGCTGTCGCGCCAAGTCGAGCAGCTCGGGAGGCAGCGGCGACGTTAACGTCGGGGCTCCCACGGGCACGACTGTAGCCTTCGTTCGGCGTTATTAATACCGAACGAAGTTCAGATTACCCACGGGTACCAATTTGTGACCGCGGGCGTCACCCGGTTCAACGACGCCGTTCGGGACTGGTTACGCGATGATCTTCGCAGGTCAGAGGGTCACGCCGAGGGCGGCCAGCAGCGTGCGGAACTTGGCGTCGGTCTCGGCCAGTTCCGACGTGGGCACGGAGTCCGGCATGATCCCGGCGCCGGCGAACAGACGCATCCGAGCGGCCTCGACCTCGGCGCACCGGATGGCCACGACCCACTCGCCGTCACCCGCCGCGTCGCACCAGCCGACCACCCCGCTGTAGAAACCGCGGTCGAACGGCTCGCGTTCGGCGATGACCGCCCGCGCCGCCGCTGTCGGCGTCCCGCAGACCGCGGGCGTCGGGTGCAGGGCCGCGGCCAGTCGCAGCGCCGACACCTCGGAGTCGATGAGCTCACCGGTGACGCGGGTCGACAGGTGCCACACCGTCGGGGTCTTGACCAGCGACGGCGTCGCCGGGACGGTCAGCCGCCTGCAGAACGGGCGCAGGACCTCGACCACGGCCTCGACGACCACCCGGTGTTCGCCCTGGTCTTTGGCCGAGGCCAGCAGCGCGGCCGCGACCTTCTCGTCGGCGGCGGCATCGACACCCCGCGGCACCGACCCGGCCAGGGGGTTGGACACGACCTGGTCGCCGGTGCGCCGCAGCAGCAGTTCGGGGCTGGCGCCCAGGAGGGTGCGGCCGTCGAGGTCGGCGGCGTAGGTGAAGCCGATCGGGTTGGCCGCGGCGAGGCCGGGAAGCAGTCGGGCGATGTCGACGGCGGAGTCGAATTCAAGTTCGACCGCTCGCGCCAGGACGACTTTGCGCAGCTCAGGGTCGCTCCGCAGCCTGCGGACGACCTGTTCGACGGCGTGCGCGTAGGCCGCGGGCTCGGGAATCGGGGTGACGCGGGGCGCCTGGGTCCAGGCCGTGGTCGGCCGGGTGGACGCGCGTCCGGAGCGGCGGACAGCCGCCGGGATGACCAGCCTGGGCTGGGCATCCGGGTCGAACGGGAGGGCGCCGACGGCGACCGGCACGGCCGTGTCGAGCAGCAGCTTTCCCACCCGGGCCGCCAGTTCGTCGGGGTCCGGTTCGCTGACGACAGCCTGGCATCCGGTGGCGAGCAAGGTGGCCGACGGTCCGGCGAGCAGGAAATCACCCGGCCGGTAGTTCTCGACCAGCGCTTGCGGTCCGTCGGCTGTCACAGGTCCATCATGCCCAGCCGATGGCCAGCCCGCGGTATGGCCTTGCCCACCGCCACCGCTGGTGGACGGCGTCGCCGCCGCCCACCAGCGGTGATGGGCAGATCAGTTGAGCGCGTCGATCAGCGCTGCGCGCTGCCGGTCGCCCAGGCCCGCCGCGCGGCGGTCCGGGTCGATGCCGGACTGCTCCAGCAGGGCAGCGACCTTCACCGCGCCCAGACCGGGCACGGCCTTGAGCAGCGCCGCGACCTTGGTCTTGCCGATGGTCTTGTCGTCCTTGGCCTTGCCGAGCACAGACGCGATGGTCCGCTCACCGGACTTGATCGACGCCAGCAGCTCGGAGCGCGCCTTGCGGGCTTCGGCTGCCTTGGCGAGCGCGTCAGCGCGCTGCTCGGGAGTCAACGTGGGCAGAGCCAACGTGGTAGTCCTTCCTTCTTCACCCGCCGCGGTAGCGGAGGGTCAGACAAGTTGTCTGGCGTACACCTTTGGCTACCGAGGGTCACGGAGGAGGGGAACGGATCCCACCCTCCACTAAGGATGCGACCCCGGTCGCCGGATGCCTTTCACCAGTAAACGACACCTCGTTGGGCAACATACCCCCGACACGCAGAAACCTCCTGCTGGGAGCACCCCGACAGGGTGTCGCGACACAGCGTGACAGCATGATCAACATGAGGAGAGTGCAGGTTTCGGGCCTGCCGCGGAGGCGTTCCGCGCACTATCGTTGCTTCATTACTTGCCGGTAGTCGGGGTCCGATTCCGCCTTTCTTCACCCCAGGGAGCTTGTCGACGATGTTGAGCACCATGCAGGACGCCCAGCTGTCCATCGCCACGCTGCTGCGTCACGGCGCCACCGTGCACGCGGGCAGCGAGGTCGTGACCTGGACCGGATCGGAGGGCCGGACGACCACGTTCGCCGAGGTCGGAGCCCAGTCCGCCCGGCTGGCCAACGCGCTGCGCGGCCTCGGTGTGACCGGTGACCAGCGGGTCGCGACGTTCATGTGGAACAACGCCGAGCACCTCACCGCGTACCTCGCGGTGCCCGCCATGGGCGCGGTGCTGCACACCCTCAACGTCCGGCTGTTCCCCGAGCAGCTCACCTACATCGCCAACCACGCCGAGGACCACGTGGTCATCGTCGACGCGACCATCGCGCCGCTGCTGGCGAAGGTCCTGCCGACGTTCGAGACGGTCAAGCACGTCATCGTGGCCAACGGCGACGCGGGCGGGCTCACCGCGCCCGAAGGCGTGCGGGTTCACTCGTACGACGACCTCCTCGCGGCGCAGTCCGACGAGTTCGAGTGGCCGGAGATCGACGAACGCTCCGCCGCGGCGATGTGCTACACCTCGGGCACCACCGGCAACCCCAAGGGCGTCGTCTACTCGCACCGCTCGATCTGGCTGCACTCGATGCAGGTCTGCGCCGCCGACGGCATGGGCCTCTCGGCCGGGGACCGCTCGCTGGTGATCGTCCCGCAGTTCCACGCGATGTCCTGGGGCATGCCGTACGCGGCGTTCATGTGCGGCGCCTCGCTGATCATGCCGGACCGGTTCCTGCAGCCCGAGCCGCTGGCCAAGCTCATCGAGGCCACCAAGCCGACCCACTCCGCCGCCGTGCCGACGATCTGGCAGGGCGTGCTCGCCTACCTCGACCAGCGCCCGGCCGACCTCAGCTCGCTGCGCGAGGTCGTCGTCGGCGGCGCGGCCTGCCCGCCGTCGATGATGCACACCTTCGCCGAGAAGTACGGCGTCCACATCGTGCACGCCTGGGGCATGACCGAGACCTCGCCGCTGGGCACCCTGTGCCGCCCGCCCGCCGGGCTGTCGGAGTCGGAGACCTGGGACTACCGCTACACGCAGGGCAGGCTGCCCGCGGGCGTGACCGCCCGGCTCGTCGGCGACAACGGCGAAGAGTTGCCGTGGGACGGCGAAAGCGTCGGTGAGCTGGAGGTTCGCGGGCCGTGGATCACCGGGTCGTATTACCGGCTCGATGAGGAAGCCGACGCAGCGGACGGCGCCGATGGATCTGAGAAGTTCGACGACGGCTGGCTGCGCACCGGCGACGTCGGCACGCTGACCCCGGACGGCTTCCTGACCCTGACCGACCGCTCCAAGGACATCATCAAGTCCGGCGGCGAGTGGATCTCCTCGGTCGAGCTGGAGAACCACGTGATGGGCCACCCGGCGATCGCCGAGGCCGCCGTCATCGGCGTGCCGGACGACAAGTGGGACGAGCGCCCGCTGGTGGCGGTCGTGCTGCGGGAGGGCGCAAGCGCCGAGCCCGCCGAGCTGCGCGAGTTCCTTTCCGACAAGGTCGCCAAATGGCAGCTGCCGGAGAACTGGACATTCGTCTCCGAGGTGCCCAAGACGAGCGTCGGCAAGTTCGACAAGAAGGTCCTCCGCGCCCAGCACGCCGAGGGCAAGCTCGACGTCCGCCACCTGGACTGATCCGACGGACCGGGCAGGGTGCGGTAGGCCGAACGGACGCGCACGCCCAACCGACTAGGTAGGGTTTGCGCAGATCCAGGAGGTGACCCACCCTGCCCGCCACGTCTCCGCGAGACCGCAAGCTCAACGCGACCTCGTACGTTGTGCTGGGGATGCTGTCGCACGGCCCCGCCACGAGCTACGACCTCAAGCAGCGGGTCGGTTACACGATCGGCAACTTCTGGGCGTTCGCCCACTCGCAGCTCTACGACGAGCCCGCGCGGCTGGCCGAGGACGGCCTGGTCACCGCGTCCGTCGAGGAGGGCGGCAGGCGCAAGCGGACCTACTCGATCACCCCGAAGGGTCGCGAGGCGCTGGCGAAGTGGCTGGCCTCGCCGACCCCGGAGCAGACCGAGGTCCGCGACCTGGGTCTGCTGAAGCTGTTCTTCGCGTCCTTCGGCGACGAGGGCGACCTGGTGGCGCTGGCCAAGGCCCGGCACGCCTCGCACAAGGCCCGCGCGGACGGCTACCTCGAACAGCACGAGCAGATCATCAACCACGCCGACCGGTGGCAGGTGAAGTCGCTGGAACTGGGCATCCGGTTCGAGCGGGTCGTCGAGGAGTTCTGGGCGGACTTCATCGCCGAGCTGGAAGCCGAGGGGCAGAAGTAGGTCCGTGTTCTCGGATGCCGAATATCCCGCGCTGCCGTATCCCGGCGGCTGTCCCGCGTTCTCCTACGCGCACGTCGACGGCCACGGCTGGCCGCTTCGCGCCGACCCGGCGGGCTGGCGGGTCGGGGAGGTGGAACTCGACGCCTGGCTCGCCGAGCGTGGCGCGGCGGTGCAGGCCGAGCGGGTGCCGCTCCTGGCGTACGGGTCGAACGCGTGCCCGTCCAAGCTGACGTGGCTGCGTGCCGAGCTGGGGATGCCGGGCCCGATGGTCGTCCTGCGGGCGCGCTGCGAGGGTCTGGCGGCGGTGTGGGCGGCGGGTCCGCGGGTCGTCGACACCTCCCGGCCCGCGGTCATCGCGGCGCTGCCGGGAACGGAGTCGCACGCGGTGCTTCTGGCGACCCCCGACCAGGTCAGGGCCATCGACCGGTGTGAGGGCCGGGGCGAGCGGCACCACCTGGCCCGGCTGCGCACCGGGCGGGTCACGCTGGAGAACGGCGCCGTCCTCGACCGGGTCCTCGCCTACGTCGGGGCCACCGCGGCCCGCCGCCCGCTGCTGGTCGACGGAGCCATGGTTCGGTGCTCCTCCCCCGCGTCCCCCGGCGTGGCCGCCACCACTGACGGCTTGGCCGTGGACGTGGTGACCGGCGACCCGGACCCGCGGGACTACCCGGGCTCGCTGTTCGTCTACGGCACCCTGCAGCCCGGAGCGTCCGCCTGGGACGTGCTCGCCCCTCTGGTCGTCGGCGCGCCACGCCGCGCGCGGGTCCGCGGGGAACTGTTCGACACGGGCCAGGGCTACCCGGCGCTGCGGCTCGGCGACGGTCCCGGCGTGTCCGGGTGGGTGGTCGAGCCAGCGTCGGCGGAGTCACTGGCCGTGACCGACGAATACGAAGGGTCGCAGTACCGGCGGGTCCGCGCAGTCCTGGACGACGGTTCGCTGTGCTGGACTTATGAGTGGATGGCCCCGGGCTCGGGCTTGATCGCCTTGGCCCAGCCTTGGCCATCGCACCCCCCGATGGGGTGATCCATGTGGACACCACCAGCCGGGGACGACGGCCGGTTTGATCTACCAAAGGTCACGTGTTTCCCGCCGGATCGAGCGAGAACCACACGAACAGGGCGCACTCACCCTTCTTTCGGTCCAACTCTCGACCAGGTGTGGGTGAGGCGTCCGAGACGCTCGCGGTTGCGGTGGGGGCCCAGTGGAGTGACCGTGTCCGCATGAGACCGCAGGACCTGATCGGCCACGATGTGTACGACCCACAAGGCCGCAAGATCGGCCGGGTCGGGACGGTGTACCTCGACGGCTCCACCCATGAACCCGGTTGGGTGACGGTGAAGACCGGCCTGTTCGGCCCGAAGGAGAGTTTCGTTCCCCTATCCGGCGCGCACCCAGGCGACCAGGGCCTGCAGGTGGATGTCGGGTTGGACAAGGTGAAAAACGCCCCCCAGGCCGCGGGCACGCTGTCCGCGGCGGACGCCACGGCGCTCTATCGCTACTACGGACTGCCTGAAGCCCCTCCACCGATCCCGGTGCAGCGCACCCCGAAACCCTCGGATATCCCGCCACGCCGCCAGCCGGCGTCCTGATCCCGGTGGGCGGCGGCGAGTCCCACCGCCGCCCATCTGGCCTTCTTCTACTGGGCTGCGCGCTTGCGGGTCAGCCGCAGCCCGAGCCAGATGGTTCCGAGCAGGAACACCACACCACCGCTACTGGCGATCCAGAACAGCGCGCTCGCCGACGGGGCGTCGCGCGGCGCGTTCGGCTGGCCGGCGTCGGTGAACGCGGTGACCTCGGGCAGCGACCGGGCACCGATAGCAACCACCACACCCTTGACCGCGGCGAGTGGGATCGCACCGTCATGCGGCATATCGCTGCGGAATCGCGAGTCGGCTGAGTTGCCGCGCCAATCGCCGACTACGAACACGGTGCCCTCCGGAATCGTTACCGTCCCGTCGTACCCGTTCGGGTACGGGTCGTCCTTGCGGACATACGGCTCCTCGATCGCCCGCCCGTTGACCTGGAGCTTCCCGTCGCGGTCCCACACCAGAGTGTCTCCGCCGAGTCCGACGACCCGTTTGATCATCGGCTCCTCAATGTCCCAGGACGGCGCGTCGAAGGCCACGATGTCACCGCGCCGTCGGCAAGCGCCACCACGTGACGGTGATCGCGACGCCCACGAGCATGACAGCGACCGGCGGCAGCCAACGCCTAGTGATCTTCATTGTTCTCCCCAGGAATGTCATGGCGGACTCAGCTCGCCAATGCCCTGTCGCCAGTCAAGCGCACCGGCAGCCGGCGGATCCGCACGACCCGTCGCAACTCCGCGGCGATCGCCGCGTGCTCGTCGGCCCGACAGGCGCTTTCCCGGTACACCAGCGCGATCCGGCGTCGCGGGGCAGGCTGGTCATCGCGAAGCCGGGCGTGGACAAGGTCGACTTCGACGCGAAGACCCCCGCGAACCCGCCGCCCTGGTTCGCGGGGGTCTTCCGTGCTTAGCCTCGATCCGTGGAGCGAGTGGGTGTTCGTTCGGCGTGGTGACGTAGGAAGTGCCTTCTGGGTCGGGAGAATCTGGAGTGTCTAGGTCCCGATTCAACCGATCCAAGAAGGCACTGACGGT
>NZ_JBOHGC010000297.1:0-5465 GCF_050699995.1 Actinokineospora sp.
GACGTGGGAGCGGGATTCACCGCCGAGGACGTCGGCCGTGAGCGCGCGGCGGCCGCGCGCGACGCGATCCAGCGGGTCGACCCCGCCGTGCGCGACACCCGCGCCCAGCCTGACCTGGCGTTGCTGACCGACGCCTTGGTCCCCGACCCGGCGGTCGTCGCGCGGTTGGTCGAACAGGGCATCCCGCACCTGCCGATCCGCGTCCGCGACGGCGTCGGCATCGTCGGGCCGCTGGTCATCCCCGCCGCCACAGCCTGCCTGACCTGCGCCGATCTCCACCGAACCGACTACGACAAGTGCTGGCCGATCATCGCGGCCCAGCTCGCGGGCCGCCCGCAGCTGGCCGACCTCGCCGCCGTCCACGCCACCGCGGGCCTGGCCGCCGCCCAAGTCCTGGCGGCACTGCGCTGGCTCGCCTCCCCCGGGCCGCACCCTCCGGCGGTGTGCACGCGGAGCCTGGAAATCGACCCGGTCGACGCGACGATCGCCCACCGCGAGTGGCCGCCACACCCCCATTGCGCCTGCGGCGCGGCGCCGGTGCGAGAGCGCGGGTGAGGCCCGGTCGACACGGCGCGGAGTTGCCCCTGCCGCAATCAGCTGCGCCTCCGCCCCATGACAAGGGACAATCGGAGCGTGACCGAGATGCCACGCAAGACCGCCGCGCGCACGGCACGGCTCGCCAGCATTCCCCTGGGGGTGGCCGGGCGGGCTGTCGGCGGCTGGGGGAAGCGGCTGGCCGGGCAGAGCGCCGACGAGGTCAGCGCCGAGTTGTCCGCGCGCACGGCCGAGCAGCTCTTCGCCGTCCTGGGGCAGCTCAAGGGTGGAGCGATGAAGTTCGGCCAGGCGCTGTCGGTGTTCGAGGCGGCGGTGCCCGACGAGATGGCGGAGCCCTACCGCGAGGCGCTCACCAAGCTGCAGTCGGCGGCGCCCCCGATGACGAAGGCTGCGACGCACCGGGTCCTCGCCCAGCAGTTGGGTCGCGGGTGGGCCGACCGGTTCGCCGACTTCGACGACGCGCCCGCGGCCGCCGCCAGCATCGGGCAGGTCCACAAGGCGACGTGGCACGACGGCCGCGTTGTCGCGGTCAAGGTCCAGTACCCGGGCGCCGACGAGGCGCTGCTCTCCGATTTGCGGCAGCTGCAGCGGTTCAGCAGGCTGTTCCAGCCGTTCGTGCCGGGCCTTGAGGTCAAGCCGCTGCTGCGCGAGCTGTCCGACCGGATGACCGAGGAACTCGACTACCGCGCCGAGGCCGACAACCAGCGGGCGTTCGCCAAGGCCTTCGACGGCGACGAGAAGGTGCTGGTCCCGAAGGTCGTGGCGAGCGCCCCCAAGGTCACGGTCACCGAGTGGGTCGACGGCAAGCCGCTGGCCAGGATCATCCGCGACGGCGACAAAGCCGAGCGCGACCACGCCGGGCGACTGCTGTGCGAGTTCCACTTCTCCTCACCGGCGCGGGCCGGGCTGCTCCACTCCGACCCGCATCCCGGCAACTTCATGATCACCCCCGACGGCAAGCTCTGCGTCATCGACTTCGGCGCCGTCGCCCGGCTGCCCGAGGGCCTGCCCAGGCCGCTGGGAATGATGACCCGCCTGTCCCTCGACGGGAACTCCGACCGGCTCCTGCAGCTGATGCGCGACGAGGGCTTCGTCCGCACGGGCATGAAGATCGAGGCCGAGGACGTCCTCGCCTACCTGGCTCCGTTCGCCGAGCCCGCCGCAGTCGAGATGTTCCACTTCACCCGACGCTGGATGCAGCGCCAGGCCGAACGGGTCGGCGACCTGCGCGGCCAGGACTTCAAGACCGGCCGCTCGCTCAACCTGCCGCCGCACTACCTGCTGGTCCAGCGCGTCACCGCGGGCGCCACCGGCATCCTGTGCCAGCTCGACGCCGAGGTCGGCATGCGCGAGATCATCTCCCGCTGGCAGCCCGGATTCGCCGACCTGGACTGATCACCAGTACTCGGCGGGCAACTTGCCCTCGATGTCGCGCACATGGGTGCGCGCGCACGCCGGGCACAGCCAGCGCGTGCCGCGGGCGTCGGTCTCCGACGACCAGGCCAGCGCCTCGACGGGCGACGCGTCCGCGCGCGACTTTCCGCAGAGCGAGCACGTCGCGGCGGGTTCGTCGGTCATGGCACCTGACGCTACGCCAGGCGGCCCTGGTGAATGGTGTTCGCGCTGAGCACGAACACGTCGTCGCGGTGGCCCACCCAGTCGGGGCCGTCCGGGTCCATCAGCCGGGCAAGCGCGTCGAGATCGGACGCCGAGAGCCGATCTTCGCCCACCTTGGCCATCCAGGCCAGCCAGTGTGCGACCGACTCCCGCACCGCGGGCGAGGCGGGAGCGGGCAGGTCCACCAGGTAGCTGAACGCGCCCACGTCGGTGAGGCCCGCCTCGGCCAGCGCGCGGTTCCAGCCATAAGGCATCCGCACCGCGCCCTCGATCCCCGCGCGCATCTCGGCGAACCACGTGGTCTGCGCGGCGGTCAGCCGGTCCTGCAGGCCGGGCTCGCCCAGGCCGATGTCCCATGGCAGGCACCGGGTGGTGAGACCGCCCTCGGCGAGGGCGAGGCTGCCACCCGGCTTCAGCAGCCGGACCAGCCCGGCGATGCCCTGGCGTTCATCCGGCAGGTGGTGCAGCACCCGGGAGGCCCACACCAGGTCACCGGCGGGAACCTGCTCGGCGAGGGCCGGATCGGCGGCGTCGGCGAGCACGGCGACGAGTTCGACCTTGTCCCCAGCGACCGCCGCGACGGCTTCGCCTGCCGCGGTCTGCAACTCGGGAACGGCGTCGACCAACACGATCCGCCCACCGCCGCGCACTGCGAGGGCCGCCGCGAAAGCCGCGCTCATGCCGCCGGAACCGGAGCCGACGTCGATCACCGTCGCACCATCGGGGAGCTGGTCGACCAGGCGGTCGGCGACCCAGCTGTTGACCTCGGCCTCGACCTCGTCGGTCCGCCGCATCGCAACGAGCCTGCTGGTCCAATCAATCCCATCATGCGTGTGCACTCGTCCGCCTCCCCGAAATTTTTTGTTGGGGTCACCTGGCGGGTAAATGGTACGGATGGTGGGCCACCATGGTCGGCCGCCATCACGGTCCCCTTAGGGCACCTTTACAGGTTGTGAAGCCCCGCCAGGACTCGGCCGAGGATTTCCAGGTCGGGGACATTCCCCGCGACCCGCTCGACGACAAGGACGCCTTGGTCGGCGAGGTCGCCGATCAGCACTCGGGCCACGCCCAGCGGGACCGACAGCAGCGCGGCGACCTCGGCGACCGACCGCGGGGTCGTGCACAGCTCGGTGATCGTCCGCGCTTCCCAGGTCGGCGCGGGGCCCGCGGTCTGCACGATCGCCTCGATCGCCAACGGGGTGCCGCTGCGGGTGCGGCCGCCGGTCCACGCGTAGGGCCGGACCAGTGCGTGCGACTCGGGCCGGTGCACCCAGTCGAGGTACTCCTCGGGGATCGGCTTGGGCTGAGGCTCATCGAACCCGACAACAGGTTCGGGCTCGGTGTCGAAGTCGATCAGCTCCGGCTCCGGGCGTTTCGCCTTCGCCCGCCCACCCCCGAACCGCGCGCCGGTCAATCCGATCGGCGACTCCGGGTCCGGCTCGACGAACGACGGCTCCACCGGCTCCGTCTCGTCCCGCCATGCGCCGACGGGGCCGAACCGGGCGCCGGTGCGGCCGACTTCGGCCCGGCGCCTGCGCTTGCCGCGTCCATCGAAGGTGCTCTGCGTCACCGTCTGCCTCACCGGCCGGTTGCGATCCAAGGGGCCCCCACGCTAACCGCCGGGACCCGCGGTTCGATTTCCACGAAGTTTCCCTTGTGTTTCGCCGCAGGTGCTCTGCTTGGCTGACCCCGCCACAACCTAGGAACTTGACATCCTCCCCCGCCTGAAGGCCGGGAATTCCAACAGCGACTACCCCACGAGGAGGAGATCGCGTTGGGGTTCACGGTTCGCAGGCCCGCCCAACGGCGAGCCTCCCCGTGCAGTCACGGCATGCCCTGCCGCGAATCGAATATTCAGCGCCGCGTTCACATCAGCATTGCAGGCAAAGCCGCAAGACCGGCACCGGTAGGCGGCTTGGCTCTCGCGCGCCTCCCGGTCCACGATCCCGCACGCCGAGCAACGCTGACTCGTGTATCGCGGGTCGATCTTCATCACCCGGCCCGGAGCCTTGTGCTCCAAGCGGGTCACCGATTGCCCCCACCCGTTGGCGAGGATTCCCCGGTTCAGACCGGCCTTCTGCCGCACACGGCAGCCGGGTGCCGCGCGGGTGCCCTTCGCCGACTTGGTCATGTTGGTGATCTTGAGGTCCTCGACCGCGATCACGTCGAACTCGCGGGCGAGGCGGGTGCTGGTCTTCTCCACCCAGTCCTTGCGCCGGTGAGGGTGTTTGATCTTCTGTGTGAGCGGGTGACCTGACCGGTAGGCGGACAGGGGTCTTGCCTTCCAGGAACGGATACTCTGAGTGAGCGAGAAGATGGTGGCTGAGTCGGCTGGGTTGGTCGAGGATGTCGTGGTAGGCGAGCAGCGGGACGCGGCGGCGCGGCGGGTGGCGGAGTTGTTGTCGCCGTCGGCGATCGATTCCTTGCTCGCCGACGTCGAGGCCTCGGGAATGGGTCTGGACGGCGCGCAGGGTTTGTTCAGTCGGATGACGAAGGCTGTGCTGGAGCGTGCGTTGCAGATCGAGATGGCTGATCATCTCGGTTATGAGAAAGGCGACGCGTCGGGTCACGGTTCCGGGAATTCCCGGAATGGCTCGACCGGCAAGAGCGTGATCACCAATTCGGGTCCGGTGCAATTGAGTGTGCCTCGGGATCGGGTCGGCACTTTCGAGCCGAAAATTGTTCCGAAAAGGACTCGACGTTTGGGTTCCGTCGATGACATGATTTTGTCGTTGTACGCGCGAGGAATGACGACTCGTGATATCAAGGAACATTTGGCCGAGGTGTATGGCGCGGAGGTTTCTCCGGGGCTGGTCTCGAATGTCACCGATGTGGTGCAGGATGAAATCGTCCAATGGCAGACGCGTCCGCTTGATGCTGTTTATCCCATTCTGTATATCGACGCGGTCGTGGTGAAGATCCGTGAGGGCGGGACGGTCGATAACCGGGCGGCTCACCTGGTCATCGGGGTCGACATGGACGGGTTCAAGCACGTCCTGGGCATCTGGATCGCCGAGAACGAGGGGGCGAAGTTCTGGCAGAACGTCCTCAACGAGCTGGTCAACCGTGGCCTGAACGATGTGATGATCGTCTGTTGCGACGGTCTGACCGGTTTGGCTGACGCGATCAACAACGTGTGGCCGAAAGCGATCGTCCAAACCTGCGTCGTGCACCTCATTCGAGCGTCCATGCGTTTCGTCGCCCAGAATGACCGCAAGTCCGTCATGAAGTCTCTCCGGCCGATCTACGAGGCTGTCAACGAAGCGGCCGCTCTGCAGGCCTTGAACGACCTC
>NZ_JBOHGC010000298.1:0-7652 GCF_050699995.1 Actinokineospora sp.
CCCGCCGCCCGCCGCGCCGAGCAGGCCGACGACGCCGCTCGCCCGGCGCACGCCGCGGGCCAACCTCGCCGCACAGCTGCGCAAAGAACCTGGTCAGACCCCCGCCGAACCCGCACCGCCCGCTTCCATTCCCACGCCGGAGCGTTCACGTGCGAGCATGTCGGCGTTCCAGCGCGGCACGCGCCGGGCGCGGGCGGGAGAACCGGACACGGGTCCCCGACCAGGCAGGCCAGGGGAGGAAACATGACGGGCATGTCGACGAACAAGAACCTGGACTGGCTGCTCGACGACTTGGTGCAGCGCGTCGGCGACGTCGACCGCGCGGTGCTGCTGTCGGCGGACGGCCTGATGATCGGCAAGTCGAGATCCCTGGCCCAGGCCGACGCCGAGCACCTCGCCGCCGTCGCCTCGGCCTTCCAGAGCCTGGCGACCGGCGCCGGACGCCACTTCGGCGGCGGCGACGTCTACCAGACCGTCGTGGAGATGCAGCACGCGTTCATGATGGTCACCGCGGCGGGCACCGGAGCGTGCATCGCCGTGCTGGCCGCGCAGGACTCGGACCTCGGGATCATCGCCTACGAGGTCAACCGCATGGTGACAAGAGTCGGCGGATACCTGACCTCCGCGCCGCGGTCCGCGGTCGCGGGTCCGGCGGCGCCGTCGGTGTCATGATCGACAACGACGACGACGACGAGGCCTGGTTCGACGATGACGCGGGCCCGCTGGTTCGCGCGTACGCGGTCACCCGCGGTCGGACCAAGACCGGAAACACGCAACTCGATTTGATCACATTGGTCGCCGCGACCGGCCTGCGCGCGCAACAGTTGGGACCAGAGCACGACAGTGTGCTCGCGGTGTGCGTGGAGCAGCAGTCGGTCGCCGAGGTCGCGGCGAAGGTCGGGCTCGCGCTCGGCGTGGTGAAGGTGCTGATCAGCGACCTGATCGAGCGGAACTGCCTGATGGTGCGCTCGCGCCAGAACGCGGTCGAGCCGGACCTTGAGATGATGCAGAAGGTGCTGGATGGAATCCGTAGGCTCTGAACCGAATGGCACCTCCACCGCCGTGAAGGTGTTGGTGGCGGGTGGGCCCCGGACCGACACCCCGGCTCTGGTCGACTCCGTCAGCGAGATCCCGCTGCTGCACGTCGAGGAGTTCTTCGTCGTCGGCGGTGTGGCCGACGTGGCGTCGGTCGGGGTCGACCTGGGGCGGATCACGATCAGCCCGGAACTCCTGCTCTACCTGTTCGGCACCTCCACCGAGGACCGGTCCTGGTTCCTGTGGGACGAGCTGTTCGCGGGCGCCCTCGGCGCGATCGTGCTGGCCGACACCCGCGCCCTCGACGACTCCGCGGCCGCCGTCGACTTCTTCCGCGGCCGCGGGATCCCGTTCGTCGTCGGCGTCGACTGCTCCGAGGGAACCAGGCTGCCCGAGGTGGACGAGGTGCGCGCCGCCCTCGGGCTGGGCCCGAACGTCCCCGTCCGCCTCTGCCACGCGTCGCGGCGTGAGTCGACGAAGCAGCTGCTGATCGCCCTCGTCGAATCCCTCATGGCCGCCGCGCGCGAGCAGTCCGCGATCACCGCGAACCGCTGAGTCCTACTGCCACAGGGCGACGATCACCGACACCACCAGGATGCCGACCAGGTGGTATCCGGCCGTGATGGCCACCCACGCCATCGGCTGCGGTTTCTTCGGGTCGAAGAAACCGGTGACCAGCAACGCCATGGCCGCCAAGCCCAGCCCCGTGACGACGCCGAGCGCGATCGCCTCGCCGAAGGTGTCGGTGCCGGTCGCCGCCGCCAGCATGGCCACCGCGACGCTGGTGACGAAGCAGGTGAGCAGCGGCATCAGGTAGATCGTGACCGGCGGCTTCTCGTCGCCGTCCATCTCCCAGCCGACGGCACGGCTCCAGATCTTGCCGAAGAGCAGATTCGAGTACCAGAGCCCACCGAGGGCGAAGAACGCGACCGTGGCGACGATCACCGCGAGCCAGTTGAGATCTGTCAGCGTCGAGAAACTCACTATTCCTCCTGCAGGGTGTCTGACGTCCCCGACCGCACTTCCCCGAATGA
Source organism: Actinokineospora sp. (assembly GCF_050699995.1). Taxonomy (GTDB): domain Bacteria; phylum Actinomycetota; class Actinomycetes; order Mycobacteriales; family Pseudonocardiaceae; genus Actinokineospora. Next base: position 2,070 of record NZ_JBOHGC010000298.1, read on the forward strand.
TCGCCCCCCGGCCTCGATCTGTCCACACGCGACCCACAGGGTCAGATCTGGGCCGCGAGCATTGGCTGTCACCTGGCGAGCTCGCCCAGCCTGGACCGCAGCTGCCCCGATCTCCTCCCGATAGCGCGGTCGCCCAGCGCAAGCGTGGTTGCAAACCGCCCTTCGCATACCCAAGCCGGCAGGTGCAATCAGCAGGCTTGGCTGTCCGCTCGTCGCGAACGTCCACCGGGAGCTCAGCGCTTGGGCGCACACTGGAGTGCAACGGTGTAATCACGGGCGAGGCGGTGGTCGACATGTCCGAAGACCTCGAACCGCGCGCGCCCACGGAGGCCGAGGCCCTCGACGCCTACTCGCGGACCGTGAGTGCCGTCGCTGCGGCGGTCACACCCCAGGTCGCGGCGCTGCGGCTGGGGCAGGGCGGCGGGTCTGCCGTGGTGTTCGACAGCCGATCGCACCTGGTCACCAACGCCCACGTCGTCGGGTCCGCGGGTTCGGGCAAGGCCACCTTCTCCGACGGCACCGAAACCCACTTCGACGTGGTCGGCCGCGACGCCCTGTCGGACCTCGCGGTGGTGCGCGTGCACGGAGACGCGCCCGCCGCCGCGGTGTTCGGCGACGCCGACAAGCTCGTGGTGGGCCAACTCGTGGTGGCCGTGGGCAACCCGCTCGGACTCGCCGGGTCGGTCACCGCGGGCGTGGTGAGCGCCCTGGGCCGCGCGCTGCCGGTGCGTCAGGGGCGGGCGGGCCGGGTCATCGAGAACGTGATCCAGACCGACGCCGCGCTCAACCCCGGCAACTCCGGCGGGGCGCTGGCCGACTCGACCGGCCGGGTGGTCGGCATCAACACCGCGGTCGCGGGTTTCGGGCTCGGACTCGCGGTGCCGGTGAACTCGACCACGCTGCGGATCATCGACACTCTCCTGGCCGACGGCCGCGTCCGCCGCGCCTACCTGGGGGTCGTCGGCGTCCCCGCGCCACTGCCCGACGACGTCGCCGAGCGCACCGGACAGCGGGCCGGTCTGCGGGTGGTGGAGGTCGTCCCCGGCGGACCCGCGCACCGCTCGGGCCTGCGCGCGGGAGACCTCATTCTGACCGTCGGCCGCACCGAAATCCATGACGCGCAAGGGATCCAGCGCAAGCTGTTCGCCGAGGCGATCGACCAGGACCTGCCCGTGACCGTCCTGCGCAACGGGGCGATGGTCGACGTCTACGCCGTGCCGAGCGAGCTCTCCGCCGAGTGATCGTGCGGTTCGGTGTCCTCCCATGCGGGTAGGGGGATCGGCCGACGTCCGCCACAGCGCCGGGCCGCCCGCCAGCACGGTGTCGGTGAGCAGGGCGGGATCGAGCCTGCGCCGCGGCTCCTCGGGATCGAGGTCGACGCCGATGAAGACCAGTTCCTGGCCGGGGGAGTCGTCCCCGAGCAGTTCGCCCGGTTCGATCGTGAGGTTCGGGCCCGCCTGCGACCACACCGCCAGCGTGTCCGGGCGGCTGGCCAGGTGGCAGAAACCCTTGCTGCGCAACACACCCTGCCAATCCTCCAGTGCGGCGGCCAGTCGAGCCGGGTGGAACGGCCGGTCCGCGCGATAGGTGACCGAGCGGATGCCGTACTCCTCGGTCTCGGGCACATGCGACCCGGCGAGTTCGGCGGCCCACCCCGGCGAGGTCCCGTTCCGCCAGCCGGTCGCCGCGCTCCAGTTCGGGCAGGAATCCGGCCGCGTCGACCACGGTGACCATCGTGTCCAGCCGCGCGTGGTCGGACAGGCTCGTCGCCGCGATCAGGATGGTGTCGAACCGGCCCTCGGCGGCCAGCGTGCCGACCGTGTCGAGCAGGTCCTCGCGCAGGGTGCAGCAGATGCACCCGTTGGTCAGCTCCACCACGGGTGGGTCCAACCATGATGAACATGGTAATCGTTGTTGTTTAGCGCCTCACTCGGGCAGGGCCAGCAGTGCGACGACGCCGGCCGTCGGCCGCGGTGAGCCGCCCGCGGGCTCGACGGTGATCCCGAGTTGGGCCGCGTCCGCGGCGCCGTCGGCCAGCACCGGCACGGCGTCCGGCCCGACTTGGAGCAGCCCCGCCGACCGGGGACCGCCAGGGCCGATCAGCCACGCCTGGTACACCCGGTTCGGCGGCGGCTCGGGCATGCCCTTGGTGAACACGATGACGCTGTCGAGGTCCCGCGAGACCGCGGCGGTGGCGCCGTGCCCCATGGTCAGCCGGACGTCCGGCGCGGTCAGCACCCGGCTGATGGCCTGAACTCGCGCTTGCGAGGCCTGCCGGGTCTGGTCGAGTTCGGTGTGCAGGGACATCGCCTGCGCGCCCATCGCCGTCGCCGCCACCACGCTCGCGGCGACGGCGAGCATCGGAGCCCACCACCACCGGGCCCGGCGCGCGGGTTCGGTCGAGGCCACCAGCGGCGGGAGTTGGCGCTCATGCCGGATCACCGGCACGACACGGTGCTTCAAGTCCGCGGACGGCGGCGTGGAGGCGGCGATCGCCAGCCTTCCGGCGGTCTCGCGCAACTCCGCGATCTCGACGGAACACGCGTCGCACCGGCTCAGATGCTCATCGAACTCGGCTCGCTCCCGCGCGGTCAGCGCGTCCAAGGCGTAGGCGCCGGTCAGCGAGTGGATTTCCGGATTCAACCGTCGTCGCGGCATGGAGAAGTCCTTTCGCTGCGGCCCACACGTCGACATTCGGAGCGCGCGGCGTCTTGGATTAGCCCAATCCGGATCGGCCCGGTGAACCGAATCCCTGCCAAGAGCCCGTCGAATCTCTGGTGGAGGGCACCATGAGCACTCGAGCCGACACCCGGACCGGATCGCCCAACCGTGTGGTGGGCTACGCGTTCGGCGCGGTCTACCTGTTGATCGGGCTGGTGGGCTTCGCGCTCACCGCGGGCACCGGGTTCGCCGCCACCTCCGGTCCACACCTGCTGTTCTTCGAGATCAACCCGCTGCACAACCTCGTGCACCTCGCGATCGGCGCGCTGCTCGTCGGCGCCGCCGTGCTGCTGGGCGTGGGCCGGACCCGCCGCTGATCCACTTCACCCCCGAGGGCGGCCGTCTTCAGTCAGCCAAGGGAGCATCTGATGACCCGTGCCGAGCAGAAGCCGCGCTTACGCGTCTCGCTCACCGTCATGCTGTTGGCCGGAGCGGCCGTGGCCGTCACGCTGGGTGTCGTCGGGTCGGTCGGCGGCGCTCCACGTGAGTTGCCGGTCGTCTGGTTCTCCAGCGTCCAGTCGCTGAAAGCCTGGTCCGCCACCATCATCCTGGTCTTGGTGCTCGCGCAACTCGCGACCGCACTGTGGATGTACGGCCGAATCCCCGGCGCCGGGGCGGCCCCGTCCTGGGTCCCTTCGGTCCACCGGCTCACCGGGACGGTGGCGTTCCTGTCGAGCCTCCCGCTCGCGTTCTACTGCCTCTACGGGTTCGGATTCGACACGTCGAGCCCCCGCACCCTGGCGCATTCGGCGGCGGGCTGCCTGTTCTATGGCGCGTTCACGGCCAAGATGTTGGGCATTCGATCCCGCAGGCTTCCAGGCTGGGGAATCGCGGTGCTCGGCGGCACGGTCTTCACCCTTTTCGTCGTGTTGTGGGCACTGAGCGCGCTGTGGTGGTTCGACGCGGCCGGTTTCGATCGGTGATCGGGCGGAATCCGGCCAATCCGCCCGGATTCGTGCCTCGAATAACAGACAAGAGATCCCGAAGCGCCCCGGCGGACGATCTCGCTGAATGGAGGTTCCCATGCACCGATTCCGGCGGTTCCTGCTGATCGCCCTGTTCGGTGGTGTGCTGACCGCCTGCGGGCCATCATCCGGGCAGGGAAATCCGATCCCCATCCCCAGTTCGGGCCATGGCGGACATGGTTCGCCCGCGAACGCGACCACGGTGACCACGAAACTGCTCGACTTCGCTCCGGAGAAGGTCACCGTCAAAGCCGGGACCACCGTTGTGTGGAAAGTCGACGGCGGTATCGGCCACAACGTGACCACCGGCACCTTCACCCTGGGTGGCGACGGACTGCGCGATTCCGAGCGGCCTGACGGAAAAATCGACATGCCGCTCACCAAAGACGGTGAAGTGTCGTTCACCTTCACCGAACCCGGCACTTACTCGTACTACTGCTCGATCCACAAGGGAATGAACGGCTCCGTCGAAGTCACCGGCTGAGTCCTGTTTCGTCAACGCCGCCTCGAACTTCCCGTACCGAAAGGAAAGCCATGTCTGTTCGTGCCATTTCCGTTCTGAGCATGGTCGCCGCGGCCGCGCTGACCGTGTCCGCTTGTTCCGCCGACGAGCAGGCGGCCCCGCCGTCATCCACCGTCGGCGCCCCGGCGACGTCGGCGCCGGCCGCGGCCGTAACCGGCAAGGCATCCGTCGACGCCCCCGCGTCCAAGCTGCGCGCAGATCTGACCCAGCTGCTGACCGAGCACGTCTACACCGCGGCCATCGCGCTGAAGACCGCGGTGGACGCGGGCGGCAAGATGGACGACCCCGGGGTCAAGGCCGCGGTGGCCAACCTCGACGCCAACTCCGTCGCGCTGTCCAAGGCGATCGGGGGCGCGTACCCGGCCGCCGAGGCGCCGTTCCTCGAGTCATGGCGTCAGCACATCGGCTTCTTCGTCGACTACACCCTGGGCAAGGCCACGAAGGACCAGGCGAAGGTCGACAAGGCCAAGGCCGACCTGGACGGTTACCGCACCTCGTTCGGCCAGCTGATCAACTCGGTGGTCCCCGAACTCCCCGCTGACGCCGTCGCCGAGGCGCTCAAGCCGCACACCGCGAGCATCTTCGCCACCATCGATTCCCTGGTCGCCGGTGACGGACAGGTCTTCGCCAAGCTGACCGAAGCCGCGCACCACATGCCGATGACCGCGGCCACGTTGGCGGGCGGCATCGCCAAGAACAAGGGCCTCGAAGGCGACGTCAAGTCCAAGGGCGCCGAACTCCGCTCGGGCCTGACCTACCTGCTGACCTCGCACGTCGACCTGGCGGGCATCGCCCTGGCCCAGGCCGTCGCCAAGGGCGGCGACCTGAACGAGCCCAGCGTCAAGGCCGCGGTCGCCGCGGTCGACGCCAACTCGGTCGCGCTCTCGAAGGCCGTCGGCGCCGCCTACCCGGCCGCTGAGGCGCCGTTCCTGGAGTCGTGGCGTCAGCACATCGGCTTCTTCGTCGACTACACCCTGGGCAAGGCGACCAAGGACCAGGCGAAGGTCGACAAGGCCAAGGCTGACTTGGAGGGCTACCGCACCTCTTTCGGCCAGCTGATCAACTCGGTGGTCCCCGAACTCCCGGCCGACGCCGTCGCCCAGGCGCTCAAGCCGCACACCGAGAGCGTGTTCGCCACCATCGACTCGCTGGTCGCCGGTGACGGACAGGTCTTCGCCAAGCTCGCCGAGGCCGCGCACCACATGCCGATGACGGCGGCGACCCTCGCCGGCGGCATCGCGGAGAACAAGAAGCTCAGCTAGCCCGAGTTTCCTGGCTTTCTTGATCGACATCTGTGTTTCCCCTGGCAGTACACGGTTTCCGTAGGATGCGGGTGTATTACCTAACCCGGCTTGGATGGTGCGGGTGCTCAGT
>NZ_JBOHGC010000299.1:0-9358 GCF_050699995.1 Actinokineospora sp.
GGGACCGCGCACCGCTCAGTCGGGCAGACGCTCGCCGGTCACCGCGTCGAACAGGTGGACCGCGCCCGGCTGGGGGGCCAAGGCCAGCTTCTGGCCTGGGCGCCACGGGGACATGCCGGGCGTGCGCACGGTGATTGCGTGCGGCGCGTCCGGGGAGTCCATCGGGTCGATCTGCGGGGTGGCCGCCGAGCAGTACAAGTACTGGTCGCTGCCCAGTTCCTCGACCACGTCCACCGTCGCGTCGATGCCTTCGGCGACGATGGTCCAGCCCTCGGGGCGGACACCGACGACGACCTTGTCCGACGTCAGCTCCGCGCGCTGGGCCGGGGTCAGCGGGATCGGGCGGCCGCCGACGGTGGCGCTCTCGCCGATGACCGTGGACGGGATCAGGTTCATCGCGGGCGATCCGATGAAGCCGGCGACGAACAGGTTGGCGGGCCTGCCGAAAAGGCCGACCGGGGTGTCGCACTGCTGCAGCACGCCGTCCTTGAGCACCGCGACCCGGTCACCCATGGTCATGGCCTCGACCTGGTCGTGGGTGACGTAGATCGTCGTGACGCCGAGCCGCCGCTGCAGGGACGCGATCTGGGTGCGGGTCTGCACCCGCAGCTTCGCGTCCAAATTGGACAGTGGCTCGTCCATGCAGAACACCTGCGGGCGCCGCACGATCGCCCGGCCCATCGCGACCCGCTGGCGCTGCCCACCGGACAGCTTGGCGGGCTTGCGGTCCAGGTACGGCGTCAGGTCGAGCAGGTCCGCCGCCTCGCGGATGCGCTGCTCCCGCTCCGACTTGGCCATCTTCGAGATCTTCAGGTGGAAGCCGATGTTCTCCGCCACCGTCATGTGCGGGTACAGCGCGTAGTTCTGGAACACCATCGCGATGTCCCGGTCCTTCGGCGGCAGGTTCGTGACGTCGCGCGACCCGATGCGGATCGCTCCCCCGTCCACGCCTTCGAGGCCCGCGAGCATCCGCAGGGTGGTCGACTTGCCGCAGCCCGACGGGCCGACCAGGACGAGGAACTCGCCGTCGGCGACCTCCAGGTCGAGGTTGTCCACCGCCGGTTGCGGATTGCCCGCGTAGTACCGCGTGGTGGAGTCGTAGGTGACCGTTGCCATTTCTCTCCCTAGTGGACGCTACTTACCGGCGCCGAGGGTCAGGCCGGTGATGATCCGGCGGGCCAGCAACACATACAGCACAAGCATCGGCAGCACGACGATCGCGACACCCGCGATCAGGCCGCCGTACTCCGACTGGTAGCTCGCCGCGCCGTAGAACGAGAACAGGGCGCGGGCGAGGGTGAAGTTGGCGTTCTCGTTCAGGAACACCAACGCGAGCAGGGTTTCGTTCCACAGGCCGATGGCGTTGAGGATCAGCGCGGTGATCAGGCCGCCGCGGGCGAGCGGCAGCATGATCGAGAAGAACGTGCGCAGCGGCGACGCGCCGTCGATGGACGCCGCCTCCTCCAGTTCGTCCGGCAGGGAACGGAAGAACCCGGTCAGCAGGAACACGGTGAACGGGATCGACAGCGCCACATAGACCAGGAACATGCCGAACAGGCTGTTCGTCAGGTTCAGCTTCGCCATCCCGATGAACAGCGGGATCACCACGGTCTGGAACGGGATGCCCATCCCGATCGCGATGAAGTTGGTCAGCCCGTTGGATCCCCGCACACCCAGGCGGGTCAGCGCGTACGCGGCGGGCGCCGACACAAGCACGATCGCCACGGACGAGACCGCCACCAGCACCACCGTCACCAGGAACGCGCGGCCGAAACCGGCGTTGTTCCAGGCATAGGTGAGGTTGCGGAACGGGTCGCCGCGCTCGAACCACTGGTACGGCAGGGCGAACGGCTTGGTGAAGATCTCGATCGGCGTCTTGAACGTGGCCGTCAGCAGCCAGTACAGGACCAGGATGTTGAACGCCGTGAAGGGCCAGACGAACGCCATTCCCAGCAGCCGCAAGGGACTCAGCCCACGGGAGCCGGGAGCCGGACGCGGCTTGCGGGGAGCGACCCGCGGCGGCACGGTTCGCCTGGCAGCCCGCGCAGCGGTGACAGTCACAGTGGATTGCCTCTCAGAACTGGACACTGTCGCGCCTCATCATCCTGCGCAGCATGACCACGAGCACGGACACCAACGTGATCATCACGACCGCGGCCGCGCACGCCATGCCGTACTCGGGCGAGCCCGCCGTGCCGAACGAGCGGTCGAAGACGTAGACACCGAGAGTCCACGACTGGATCGGTGGCGAGTAGGTGCCCGGCCCGGCGAGCACGAACACCAACTCGAAGATCTTGATCGCGCCGATCGTCCACAGCACCCCGGCCACCCCGATCACGTCCCACGTCAGCGGAAGCGTGATGTTGCGGAACTTCTGCCACGGCGACGCGCCCGCGATGTCGGCGTCCTCATAGAGATACGGCGGAATCCGGTCGACCGCGGCCATCAGGATCGTGATGTAGAACCCCGCGCTGGCCCAGATCAGGCAGCCCGTCACGACCCAGGTCACGTTCTCCGGTGCCAGGAACTTCACCGCATCGATCCCGAAGGACTCCAGCACGAAGTTGACCAGCCCCTGCCGGTTCGGCCGGAAGATCAGCACGATCCCGAAGAACATCCCCAGCGCCACCGGGGCGACGATGTTGGGGAAGAACAGGATCGCCCGAACCGTTTTGCCGCCGCGCATGTCGCGCAACACCATCGTGAACAAGAACGCCAGCAGGAACGTGCCGACACCGCCGACCACGATGTAGAGCAGCGTGTTCAGGAACGAGTGGCGAAACGAGTCCGACCCGAGCAGCTCACCGAAGTTGGCCAACCCCGTGAACCGGGGCGTGTCGCCCGCCCCGGCCCACGAGGTGAAGCCCAGCACGACCGTCGCGATGGTCGGAACCAGCAGGAACAGCACGTACAGCGACACGGCGGGCAGGAAGAACGGCAGGAACAGCCGCCGTCGACCGGTTTTGTGCGCGCCCAGAGCAGCGGTCATGAATTCGTGCTCTTCCAGAACTCGGCCTGCTTCGCCGCGAGGCCGTCGATGAACTGCTTCGCGGTGATCTTGCCCTTGAGCAGGTCGTTGTTGAGCGGGTAGAAGACGTTGTCGACCCACTTGCCCGCGGCCAGGCCGTCGAGCGCGTCCATGAAGATCGCGTGCTCCACGCCCAGGGCCTCAAGAGCCGCCTTGACGTCCTTGAGCGAGTCCGGCACCGCGAGGTCGGCGCGCGGGGTCAGGTTGTCGGCGACCGCGGGGATGCCGGACAGGATGTCCTTGTTGAGCATGTAGGCGATGAACGCCTTGGCCGCCTCCGGGTGCTTCGCCTTCGCCGTCACCGCGAACCCGATCGGCAGCTGCTCGACGACCTTGTGCGTGGCGCCGTCGGGCTGCGGGAACTGGAACGAGGCGTACTCGATTCCCTTGTCGCCGCCCTGCTTGCTCAGGTACTCGCGGGTCTCGCTCGGGCCCCAGCCGCCGACGAACAGGTACGCCGCGTCGCCGTCGGCCCAGCGCTGCTGGATCTGCGGGAACTTCGCCGCGTCCCAGCCGTCGATGAAGTAACCGCCCTTGGCCAGCTTCTCCACCAGCTCGGCGGACTTGAGCAGGCCGGGGTCGGAAGTCCATGCGGCGCCGGACTTGTCGAGCGCGGCCTTCTCCAGCCCACCCGCGCCGAGGTAGCGCACGGCGATCTGGGTGAAGAAGTACGCGTTGTAGAAGTTGATGTCGCCGTCCTGGCTGACCGCGGCCATGCCGTCGGCCTTGGCCTTGTCGAACAGGGCGAACAGGTCGGCCATCGTGCTGGGCGCCTTGAAGTCCTTGATCTTCGCCTTGTCGTACCACCAGGCGTTGCCCAGCAGCTCGTAGGGGATCTCGAAGATCTTGCCGTTGGCGTCCTTGTTCTGCGGGATGTCGTAAGACGTCGCGGGCAGGACGTCGCGGACCTTCTTGTCGCCCTCGCCGATCTTGTAGTCGAGCACGTCGTCGACCGGCTGCGTGCCGCCCGGCGCCACGACGGCGGCCTTGACCTGGCTGATGTCCTGGTCGAACAGGTCGGGCACGGTGTCGGTGTTCAGCGCGGGCGCGACGTTCTGGGTCAGCAGCTTGCGGCCCAGCCACTGCACGTTGACCTTCACACCGGTCTTCTCGGTGAAGCACTTGATGGCCTTGCCGAGGACCTTGCCCTGCGGCTCGTCGGCGGTCCACATCGACCAGTAGGTGAACTCCTTGTCCGTGGCGGGTTTCGTCCCCACCTCCGGACACGGCGCGTTCAGGTACTCATCGACGCCGGGAAGCGTGAGTGGCGCGGTGCCACCCCCGCCCGCGTCGGTCCCGCCACCGCAGCCGGTCAACACGAGGGAGAGCGCGGCGGCGAGAACCAGCCCATTGGTCGAACGCATGGTCACCATCCAGATCTTCAGTCGGCACGACCAGGCCCCGAGATGCGAGCCGGGCGCCTGGCACCAGATTGGTATATACCATTCAGGTGTGCCATGTCACCCCTTCGTGGACACGATTTGGCCGGATCTTGGCCGGTCACGGCGTGCCGAAGAGCTTTTTCGGGCAGTGTCGGCAGCGGTGCTCCGCAAAACGAAAAGCGGGTTAGACTGCCTGCGGGCGAGGTCCAGCGCCCTACCTTCAGACCGGAAGTCCACGCCTTCCGGCACCGCGAAGGCGAAGGGGACGGGTGCCCTCGGACCGGAATTCCGAATCGTCGATGCCGCACGGTGACCGGATGCGACGCGTGGAGTCCCCCGGTGCGCCATGGAGCCGACGATGACCCGTCAGAAGAGCCTGAAAGCGCTGGTGCGCAGCCGAATGACGCACACCGGCGAGATCTACACGACCGCCCGGCGACACGTGCTCGCCCAGCGGACCGACCTGTCGCCGTTCCCCTCAGCGGTCCTCCCGGGCTACCGCACGACCGGCGGCGGCACGCACCCGCCGTCGACCCTGCTGCGCAACCTCCTCGCCCACCGCGGCGTGCAGTTCAGCGAGGCCATGCTCGCGGGCCTCGGCGGCGGGATCGGGTTCCTGTACGCGGTGTTCGAGTACAAGGACTTCCCGTACCCGACGATGACGGTCGTCGCCCAGCACCACCCGGAGCCGTTCCTGCCCGCCGCGCTGTCCCGGCTCGGCTTCACCACCTCGGTGACGACCACGTCGAGCGCGAAGGTCGCGGCCGGTCGACTGGCTGAGACGTTGGCCGGTGGAGCACCGGCCGTGTGCACGCTCGACCGCGCCCGGCTTCCCTGGCACGGAGTCGTCGACCCGGTCTTCGGAGATCCGCACGACGTGGCCGTGATCGGCGCCGACGACGACACGGTCTACCTCGACGACGGCTGCGTCCGCCCGAACCCCTTGCCACGGCAGGACTTCGAAGCGGCGTGGGCGCGCAAGCACCGGCTGCTGACGATCACCGGCGCGGGCGAGTTCGACCTGCCCACCGCTATCCGCGATGCCGTGGCCACTACGGTGGGACACCTGACGGGCCCGGTCCTCGGTCACGCCTACGACGCCAACTTCGGGTTGTCCGGCATGGCCAAACTGGTCGATGCCTTGGGCGACCGCAAGGGCCGCAAAGGCTGGTCGACGCTGTTCGGCAGGCCCGACGGGTTCTTCTGGGCGCTGCGCAGGCTGCACGACTGCCTGGAACTGGAGTACACCGCGCCCGGCGCGACCCGCCCGCTGTACGCCGACTTCCTCGCCGAGGCGGCCCTCGACGGCTCCTACAGCGAAGCCGCGGCGTTGTTCCGCGCCTCCGGCGAGCACTGGTCGGCGCTGGCGGCGCAAGCGCTCGCGTCCGCACCTGAACTCGCCAGATACGACGACCTCTCCGAGCGCAAGCTGGCCCTGATGGTCACCGAAGGCGCTCGCGCCTCCGACGAGATCCAGGCCATCAGCGCCGAGATGGCCTCGCTGCCCGCCGCGTACGCGCAGGGCGCGCCGCTGTCACCGAGTGAGCAGGACGCTGTGTTCGACGCGCTGCACGAGCGGGCGGCCGCCGCGTTGACGGTCGAACGTGAGGCGGTGGCCGTCCTGGCTCGCCGAAGTGCGAACTCACTGTCCTGAACGATGAACTCATTGTCGGGAACGGTGAACTCATTGTCGGGAACGGTGAACTCGGTGTCGGGAAGGGGCGACTCGCGGGTCAGCAGCCGTCGACGGAGGAGGGGCCGCGGTAGGCGTCGATGAGCCAGCCCTTGTCGGACTTCAGGGCCTTCATGCCGCCGACGCCGCAGGCGCTCAGCTCCACGACCGTGTCGCTGTCCTTGTTGACCGCCTTCGGCGTGGTCTTGGCGCCGAAGGCGGCCAGGTCCTGGATTCGGCCCGCGGCCTTCGTCACCACGAGGTCGCACGGCGTCTCCTGCCATTCGTCCTCGAAGGCGATCACACCGCCCTCGGTGAACAGCGAGCACGTGCCAGGGCCGTCCACCTTGCTCAGCCGTGTCACGTACTCGGCGAAGAGCTTCTCCGGGGACTCCTGCGGGGCGGTGCCCACGACGCTCGCCTTGGTCGGCGGGGGTGTGGTGGGCGCGGGGTCGTCGGTGCCGCACGCGGTCAGCGCGCAGGCCACCAGGAGGACCGATGCCAGTCGGTGAAGTGTCGACACGGAGCGCACGGTACCCGGTCAGGTCAACCGAGGGCCCGCTTGATCGAAGCCAACACATCCTCGGCCGAGCCGTGGGCGGTGAACCCGGCCGCGAGCCGGTGCCCGCCGCCGCCGAGAGAGGCTGCCACGGCGCGGACATCGAAGTCGCCGACGGCGCGCAGCGACACCGTCCACACGCCCTGTTCGAGTTCCTTGGCGACCGCGGCGACCTCGGCCTCCGAGCTGGACCGGACCAGGTCGACCACGCCCTCGACATCGTCCATCGACACGCCCACCAGGTCCGACAGGTGCACCGCCGTGTGCACCAGGCCGCGCCCACCGGCCGCTTCCGGGACCAGTTCCGCCCGGCCCAGCACGGTCGCCAGCATCCTCAGCCAGGCGAACGGGTGCTCGTCGAACCGCCTGCTCAACGCCTCCGCGTCGACGCCCTCGTCGAGGAGTCGGGCGGCGATGCGGTGGGTGGCTCCGGTGGCGCGGCGGAAGAAGCCGGTATCGGTGAGGACACCGGCGTACAGGCAGGTGGCGATGGCCGGGTCCAGCGGCACCTCGAGTTCGTCGAGCAGGGCCAGCACCAGCACGGCCGTGGCCACCGCCGAGCTGTCGAGGATGTGGTCGGTGCCGAAGCGCGGGGTGCCGACGTGGTGGTCGATCACCAGCACCCGGCCGCCCGCGGCGCGGGTCGCGGTGACCCGGTCGATCAGCGGGCCGAGCCTGCGGTCGCTGCCGCAGTCGAGGACGACCAGGGTCGCGGGCGCCGCGGGCACCTCACTGGCGGGCACGAGCAGACCGTCGGTGTCGAGCGAGCGCAGCGACTCGGGGACGATGTCGGGCGAGCCGAAGGACACCCGGGTGCGCTTGCCCAGCTTCTTCAACGCCAGCGCGAGGGCGAGCGCGCTGCCCAGCGCGTCGGCGTCCGGGTTCACATGCGCGAGGAGCGTGACATCGGTGGCGGAGCGCAGCAGGTCGGCGGCGTCGGCGTAGTCGGAACCCATGGCGCCACAGTCGCGCACGGCGGCGGGCGCGTCCACTCCGACATGGTTGTCAGGCACGGGTTCCCACGAACCGCAGCACCTCGGGCAGCACGCGCCGCCAGTAGTCCTCGTCGTGCCCGCCCGGACCCAGCACGGACTCGGCCGGCTTGGCCATCGCGATCAGTTCCCGCGCGGCCGGGGCGAACGGGTCGGCGGTGCCGCACCAGACGCCGAGCCTGGCCGGGGTGAGTTCGGTCGTGTGCCGCAGCGGTTCGGTCGCCTCCCACTGGGCGCGGTCGGCGAAAACCTTCCGTGACCGCGCTTCGGTCCACGAGCGGAACAGGGCGGGGCTGATAGCGGCGACCGCACACGCGTGCGTGCGCGCGTAGTTGAGGGCGCCGTACGCGCCCATCGAGATTCCCAGGACGACAACCGGATCGGGCCGCAGCCCCAGCCCGGCCAGCCAGGCAGGCACTTCCTCGTGGAGCATCCGCTGCGGATCGTCGGCCGGGTTGGCGGCGACCCAGTAGGTGTCCCCGTCGACCGCCGCGACGGCGAACGGGGGGACGCCCGCGGCCACGGCGGCGGTCAGCATGGCCGGGACACCGAGGTCGGTGAACACCCGCGCCGAAGCGCCGCGCCCATGCAGGGCCAAACAGACCGGCAGCGAGCCGGGCACGCCCTCGGGCCGCATGACGATCAGCTCGACATCGCGTCCCCTGGCCGCCGAAGCCAGCCGCTGGGACGTGACCGGCTGCACCGGCCCGGTGCTCGGGGTGGGGAGCGGGCTGCGCGGCACCGCCGGGGCGGGCTCGGAGCGGCGCAGCCGACTTCCGACGACAAGGATGCCGACGGCGGAGCACAGCCCCGCCGCCGACGCGGCCAGCACCGTACGCCGGCTCAGCGGCTTACGGTCCTGTCCGTCACTCGTCGTCGTCATCCTCGTCTTCACGCGGAACCCGGTACGGGTCCGGCTCGCCCGCGTGCGAAGCGCCGGAAGCGATCGCCGCGACCTCCGCGTCGGCCGCGCGGGCGCGGGCGAGCAGGTCGTCGATGTGCTTGGCGTCCTCGGGCACGGTGTCGGCCACGAACGTCAGCGTCGGGGTGAACCGGACGCCGGTGCCCGCGCCGACCATCGTGCGCAACACGCCCTTGGCGCTTTCCAGCGCCTGCGCGGCGCCTGGGCGATCCGGCTCGACGTCGAGCTTGTCGCCGAGCACGGTGTAGTAGACCGTCGCGTCGTGCAGGTCGGCGGTCACTTTGGTGTCGGTGATCGTGACCCGGGCCAGACGCGGGTCCTTGACCTCGTGTTCCAACGCGGAGGCCACGATCTGAGAGATGCGCTTCGCTAGCTTGCGGGCGCGGGGTGCGTCGGCCACGACGCTCCCCCTTTCGGCTTGAACTTCATTCGGCTGTGCTGATCACTGCTGGGCTGTTCTCTGCTTATGTCACGGCTATTCGTCTTCCGGTCCCAGCAAACGGTGCCGGGCGGACAGCAGTTCCAACTCCGGACGTCCGGCGACCAAACGCTCGCAGGCGTCGAGGAGATCGCGGACGTGCGACGCTTCGGCGGCGACCGCGGCCACCCCGATCAGCGCCCGGCGGTGCAGGTCCTGGTGGCCCGCCTCGGCGGCGGACACCTCGAACCTACGCCGCAGCTCGGCGACCACGGGCTTGACCACGGAACGCTTCTGCTTGAGCGAGTGGACGTCTCCGAGGAGCACGTCCAATTCGAGCGCACCTACGTACAACAGGCATCACCAAAGGGGAGTCAAGCCGGGG
>NZ_JBOHGC010000300.1:0-2001 GCF_050699995.1 Actinokineospora sp.
TCCAGCGACAGGCCACCGGCCCAGTCGACGGTGACGCGGTGCTCGTCGCGTTCCTGTTCGTACATGGCGGCCCACAGTGGGCCGGTGGACAGGGCATCGAGCATCATGGGGTTCTCTCCATTCGCCTGCTGGTGGGTGGGAGCCCCGGACTGGCGGGTTTTCTTGGCGGAAGGGTCGCCGGTCCGGGTGGTGCTCATCTGGCCGATGTTGTTGGTGTTCATGGGTTTCACCTCCTGATCGGTTCTCAGCGCTTGCACTTGCAGCACACCCAGGTGCCGGTCTTCGGGTCGTAGTGCTTGTAACAACCCTCGGGACACATGGCCGCTCACCTCCTCTCGGTTCGGCCACCGCGCGGGCAACCGGGGGCGTGGCCGAACTCGCACTCACAGTTCGGGCAGTCGGTCCCCGGTATCGGGTCGTGGTCGGTGTTCACGTGCGATCTCCCGGTGATCGTTGGTCTTCTGTCCTCAGGCGGCGGCTAGTCCTTCCGGCGTCGCCAAGTGGACGCGGCGGCAGCACCGTTCACGGTGGTGTCGGCGAGCCAGTCGGGGACCACGCCGTCTCCTCCGCAGGTCGAACACGAGGTGCGGTTTCCGTTGCAGTCAGGGCAGGTCATCGCCTGCTCACCTCGTCCCGATCGGCTTGGGCGGCTTGGCGTCGGCAGGCCAGTCGGGCGGCAGTTCGCACCCCGCGATGGCGGCGCGGCGCATCACCGGGGTGTCCGGGTACACGTTGAACGGGTGCCCCTTCAGGTCGCACTCGTAGCTGTACTCCCACGGCAACCCATTGGGCCGTGTCGGCCCGTCCGGGTCCACGGTGGGCTCGGCCGTTGCGGGCTTGGTCAGCGCGGGCCTGGTCGGTGCGGTCGTCGTGACCGGGTGTCCGGTCGGCTTGTGTCCAGCCATCGCGACGACCGCGACAGCCAGCAGGACCCACTTGCCGGTGCTCATCGGGTACCACCCCAGTAGCCGTGGTGTGCGATGCGGCCGACCGCGTCCGGGCCGGTCAGGCCCAACTCGGCGGCCCAGTCGTCGATGACCGCCCACATCGTCACGTCGTGGGTCGTCAGCAGGACGCCCGCGACGGTCTCGGCGAGCGTCATCGCGGTGATCGCCTGGTTGCGGTTGATGAACCGCTCCGGCAGCCACGACACCGTCCACGGCCCGTAGGTCTCACCCGAGCGCACCGTGTGCGCCTCATGCCGGGTCCGGTCGCTGATCATCGCGTCGTCGGTGATCCTCATCGGACACCACCGGCCGGGCAGGTGTTCAACATCGACCGCAGACCAGCCAACTCCGCCGCGTCGACGTGCAACCGATACTTGGCCTTCACCTGGGCGTAGGCGGTGGCGTAGGCGCACCACGACGTGCGATCGGCGGGCCTCCACCTGCCGGGGTCCTTGTCGGACTTGGACCCGTTCGACTTGCCCGTCACAGCCCACAGGTTCGCGTGGTCGTTGTAGAACTCCGCGCGCCGCTCGGCGGACCAGCCACGGGCACCGGACCGGTTGGCCTCCTTCACCGGAACCACGTGATCGACCTGCAACCCGTTCGGGTCCACAACGGACACACCGTCATAGCGAGACACCCAACACGGCACCGGGGCGGAACCTGCCGCAACCGGGCACAGCGGGGTACAACCCTTGCCACGCTTGAACGGGCTACCCGTCACGGCCTGCTCGGCGAGCACCACCTCACGGGTGTTGCAGCCCCCACCATGGGAAGCCCAACCACCCCAAGCGTCACGGTCGTAATGCGCTCCGGTGTCCTCGGTGCGCGACTCACCCAACGCGGCCAGCAATCCGACCGCATCCGGTGAAGCCTTCTGCGAACCAGCGGCGGGAACACACGCCGACACCGACACCAGCACCGCGCAAGCCAATGCGGCCCGAACCCCTGCCGCGCCCATCACGCAGCCTCATTGTCGAACTCGTGCACCGAGACGACCGAGGTCGCAGGCAAACGGACACTGAACAGCTCGGACAGCCGCGCGGCCTGTCGG
>NZ_JBOHGC010000301.1:0-2320 GCF_050699995.1 Actinokineospora sp.
AGGGCTGCTTCCCGCCCTCCCCGGCACCACCCGGATCAGACTGCCCTCAGCTTCGTTACCCTGCTGCGACAGGCCAACGGTGCAGGTCTCTCACCTCCACACGGACTTGCAGCGCCTCGTGGCGCAAACAGAAAATTTGACAACCTCCAGTCCGGTGTTGAACGCTTCTTTTGAACACTCACCCCACCACGGCGCCACCTCGCCCTTGGCGGCGTTCCAGGCCCGGCGCAACGCCGGCAGAGTCCACCCCAGCGCCGGGGTCAGCTCATCACCGTCGAGGCCGTAGGAGCGTTCTGCCTCCCGCTGCCCGATGTTCGCCTTGACCCGAGCCAACGCCCAATTGAACGCGAACCGCGCTGCCCCGGCATGACGTTCCAGATTCCTGGCCTGGCCTGGGGGCGGGTCCAGGGCGTACCGGTACGCGCGCACCACCACCGTGGTACTCACCTCGGTCCACCGGTCTCAGCCGCGTCCGACCCCACGATCCGGCGACCACACGCGGCCGACACCACCAGATCCCCGAACCCGAACCGCATCAACCGATCACAATGCTCCACGACGACGACCGTAACGGCAGGGTACGACAAGAACGTTGCGATAGCCCGCGCTCGTTCGTCCCTGACCCGACCTCACTCACCACTTGGCCCACAACCAATTCGAGACCGGTCACCGTCATCGGGTGCGCACCCCCTGCCGTGATCGGCAGGGGGTGTTCTCAGTGCCGGGCTTCGTCGCTGACCTTGGCCAGGAACCGCGTCACCTCGGCGTAGGACTGCCATACCGACACCTCGACATAAGGGATGCTGTGGCGTTGGCAGTAGTCCATCACCAGCGGACGCACCCGCCGCAGGTTCACCCGCGGCATGCTGGGGAACAGGTGGTGCTCGACCTGGTAGTTCAAGCCGCCGTAGACGAAGTCGACGAACCGGCTCGACCGGATGTTGCGGGAGGTCAGGACCTGCCGGTGCAGCCAGTCCAGCTCCACGTCGTCGCGGTAGACCACCATACCCTTGTGGTTCGGCGCGAACACCATCCCGAGGTAGATGCCGAACACCACCTTGTTGACCAGGATGAACACCACCGCGGTCACCGGCGACAACACCCAGAACACCACGGTCAGGTAGATCGCCGCGTGCAGGAACACCAAGCCCAGCTCCAGCCGCGCCGAGCGCAGGATGCCCGCCTTGGCCGCGCGGAAGCCCGACATGTGCAGCCGCACCGACTCGTGCCCGAGCAGCACGAAGAACATCACCGCCTGGAAGCGGATGACGAACCTGCCGAACGCGGTGGCGGACTTGGCGGGCAGCTCGTCGACGTCGAAGATCACCGGGCGGCGGATCGTGTCCGGGTCCTTGTCGAGGTTGTTCGGGTTGTTGTGGTGGCGGTTGTGGTGGTTCACCCACCACCCGTAGGACACCCCGAGCAGCACGTTCATGTGCAGCATGCCGAGGATCTCCGACCGCCGCTTGGACGTGGTCACCTGCTTGTGCCCCACGTCGTGGGCCATGAAACCGGTCTGCACCAACGCGATCGCCAGCGCCACCGCGGTGAGCAGCTGCCACCACGAGTCGCCGATCAGGAAGAACGCCACCTCGCAGCCCGCCAGCATCGCGAAGCCCGCGATCGTCTTGGCGATGTAGTAGCCGGGCCGGGGAGCGGTCAGGCCCGCCTCTTTCGCCAGCCGCGACAGCTCCTCGAAGGTGCCGGTGGGGGAGAGGGTCAGGGAACCCGGTTGAGCGGGCATGAGGGTCTCCTAGAAGTGTGGTCAGGCCCGGTCATGACCGGAACCGGGTGCGGCTGGTCGGCGGGATCAGGTGCGGTCGGCCCGGTCACGGCGGGCCGTCGGAATTTGCTGTGGTCAGGTCGTGGCCATGACCAGGACGGCGTTCTGCCCGCCGAACCCGAACGAGTTGCTGATCGCGACCCGCAGCGGCAGCGGGCGGGGAGCACCGGCGACCACGTCGACCTCCACCCCCGGATCCAGGTCGACCAGGTTCGCCGTGGGCGGCACGACGCCGTGTTGCAGCGCCAGCGCGGTGAAGCACGCCTCGATCGCCCCCGCCGCCCCGAGGGTGTGTCCGGTGACGCCCTTCGTCGAGGTGACCGCGGGAGAGGCGCCGAGCACCTTGCGCAGCGTCGCCGCCTCGGTCAGGTCGCCGACCGGGGTGGACGTGGCGTGCGCGTTGACGTGGTCGACGTCGTCGGGCAGCACACCCGCGTCGGCCAGCGCCGCCTCGATCGCCAGCGTCGCGCCGACCCCGTCCGGGTGCGGGCTGGTGGCGTGGAACGCGTCGGCCGACGCGCCGTAGCCCAGGAGGCG
>NZ_JBOHGC010000302.1:0-1287 GCF_050699995.1 Actinokineospora sp.
GGCAGCCGCTGGGCGAAGGCGTCACGTCGGCGTGCGCGGCCCCAGTCGGTACCGTGCGGGTCATGGGCGCGGAGACGTCGATCATCCAGATCCACACGGCCCTCGTCATCCACACACCGGGAGGATCCACCACCTGGCCCCTGCCCGAGCCATTCTGCACGTTTGACTATTACAGGTTCTGTCACGCGGCCGCGGCCGGAACGCGCGCCACGTTTCTGCAGGCATCGGTGCACGGATACGACCGGCGGTGCGTCCTGACATCGGAGGGGTCGAGAGAGGGGCACCTCCTCGTGGACGCGACCGGCCCACGCGCGGCGCTGGCCGGGCATGGACGGCCGAGGCATGTGGCCTTCGGGCTGGAGTCAGAGATTCCGCGCCGCGTGGACCCCGGACTGCACTTCTACTTCGTCCCCGAAATCCGTGATGGGTACGCGTGGGCCTTTCCGTGCGGCGAGTACACCCGCTTCGGCGTGATCTCGTACCGCGGGCGCACCAAAGTGCTGCCCGCCCTCAGGCGCTTCATGGCGCGGTTCGACGCCCGCCCCGGCGACGTGCACGGAGGCTACCTGGCCACGGGCTGGACTGGCGGTGCCGTCCGCGGCGTCTTCACGGTCGGGGATGCGGCCGGACAATGCCTGCCCGTATCGGGCGAAGGCATCCGTACCGCAGTGCTGGCGGGGACCCATTGCGGCGAGCTCGTGCAGCAGGTGCTTGACGGCGCGCTGAGCGAGACCGCGGTCCACACGGCCTACCGCGAGTTCATCGCGGCCGACCGCCGGCGGTATCGCGGACTGCTCGCGGCAAACGTTCTGCTCCTCAAATGGCCGCAGCACTCGCTCGCGCGCGCCGCGACCGCTCTTGGGCGGTCCAGACCCCGCCGCTGGTTCTTTTCGCACTATCTGGGAATCTTCGGCCGCGCGACCGGTGCGGTCGCACCGGCAGGCCGCCCGTCGCCCGCAGTCGCGTCCGAACACACTCAGTCCTGATCCTCCAGCGCACGGAACCCTCGTCAGGTCCCCTCCGTATATTTCTGCAAGGACTCTTTGAAGGGGGGACATGCCGTGAGAACGCGAACGCAGGCATTGTCTATTCGTCTCCTGCTCAGCGTCGCGCTCGCCGGACTCTTGATCATCCCGTTGAGTGCAACACCGGCGGCCGCAGATCATGAGCGGGGCCGGCGGGTCGAGATCCGTGGCATCGTCACGGCGATCGACTTCCACAACAGGACGTTCCACGTCCAGGCCCTGCGCGGCCGGTTTGCAGGCTATACCTGGGCGGTGGTCGTCG
>NZ_JBOHGC010000303.1:0-12021 GCF_050699995.1 Actinokineospora sp.
GTGCTCTTCTGAGCACTCGCGGCCGTTCCGCAAAGGTCCAAGGCCACCTGCAGAAGCCCGGCAGCACGGTCACCCTGGAGAACACCTCCGACGTCGAGGTCAAGCGCACGCTGCTTCCCGGCGGCCTGCGGGTGATCACCGAGCGGGTGCCCGGTCTGCGCAGCGCGTCGGTCGGTATCTGGGTGCAGGTCGGCTCGCGCGACGAGCCGGACGCCGTCGCGGGCGCCGCGCACTACCTGGAACACCTGCTGTTCAAGGGAACCGCGAAACGCACGGCCGCGCAGATCGCCGAGGAGATTGACGCCGTCGGCGGCGAGCTCAACGCGTTCACCGCGAAAGAGCACACCTGCTACTACGCGCACGTCCTCGACGAGGACCTGCCGCTGGCCATGGACCTGGTGTCCGACGTCGTCTTCGACGCGTTGTGCACCGAGGCGGACGTGGAGACCGAACGGGGCGTCGTCCTCGAAGAGATCGCCATGCGCGACGACGACCCGGAAGACCTGCTGCACGACGCGTTCTGCAGCGCCCTGCTCGCCGACCACCCGCTGGGGCGGCCGGTGCTGGGCTCCGAGCAGTCGATCACGGGGATGACCCGTTCGGCGCTCAACGGCTTCTACCGGCGTCGCTACACGATGCCGAAGATGGTGCTCGCGGTCGCGGGCAACGTCACCCACACCCAGGTGCTTTCCTTGGTGCGCAAGGCTTTGCGCGAGCGGCTGACCGGCGCCAAGTCGCCGGTCGCCCCGCGCTCGGGCCGCGCCCGCATCGGCAACTCGCCGCGGCTGGTGCTGCACACCGACGACACCGAGCAGGTCCACATGATGCTCGGCGTGCGCGCGATCGACCGCCACGACGACCGCCGCTTCACCCTCAGCGTGCTCAACGCGGCGCTCGGTGGCGGCATGAGTTCGCGGTTGTTCCAGGAAGTCCGGGAGCGGCGCGGGCTGGCGTACCAGGTGTACTCGTCGGTCGCGTCCTACGCCGACACCGGCCACCTGTCCGTCTACACGGGATGCCAGCCCGAGCGGCTCGGCGAGGTCGCCAACGTGATCCGGGATGTGCTGGGTCAGGTGGCCAAGGATGGGTTCACCGACGAGGAAGTCGCCCGCGGCAAGGGGCAGCTCCGCGGTGGAATGGTTCTCGGTCTGGAAGACACCAGCTCGCGCATGTCGCGCATCGGCAAGGGCGAGCTGGCGTACGCCGACTACCTGTCCGTCGAGCAGACGCTGGACCGCATCGCGGCGGTCACCGCCGAGGACGTGGCGAAGCTCGCCCGCGAACTGCTGACCCGGCCGCTCGCCGCGGCCGTAGTCGGCCCCTACGATCACGCCGACGACGTTCCGATCGAGTTGCACGAGTTGACTTCCTCCCCCGCCTGAAGCCGGGGATTCCAACAGCGACTACCCCACGAGGAGGTGGCCGTCGTGTTGAGGTTCACGGTTCGCAGGCCCACCCAACGGCGGGCCTCCCCGTGCAGCCACGGCATGCCCTGCCGCGTGTCGAATATTGCACGCCGCGTTCACATCGGCGTTGCACGCAAATGCGCAGGACCGGCACCGGAAGGCGGCTTGGCTCTCGCGCGCCTCCCGATCCACGACCCCACACGCCGAACAACGCTGACTGGTGAACCTCGGATCGACTTTCACCACCCGGCCCTGTGCCTTTTGCTCCAGCCGGGTCACCAACTTGCCCCACCCGTTGCCGAGGATTCCGCAGTTCAGGCCCGCCTTCTGCCGGACGCCCCGGCCGGGTGCATCCTGGGTGCCCTTAGCCGACCGGGTCATGTTGGCGATCTTCAGGTCCTCCACCGCGATCACGTCGAACTCCCGGGCCAGCCGGGTGCAGGTCTTCTCCACCCAATCCTTGCGCCGATCGGTCTCGCGGGCCTTGAGTCTCGCGATCGCAGCCTTGACCTTGCCGCGCCGGTTGGAGCCGCGTTGTGCTCGGGCGAGCTTGCGCTGCAACCGCAGCAGCCGCGCCTTCTCGGGTCGGCGCACCGTGGGTGCGTTCAGCAATTCCCCGGTGGACAACGCCGCCGACACCAGCACACCGCGATCCACACCCACCGCCGCACCTGTGCCCGGTCCGGCGAGGGGCTCGGGCACCAAGGCGAACGCCACGTGCCAGCGGCCAGCACGGTCGCGGGTGACCCGGTAGGACTTCACACCGTCGGCGACCGCGCGCGACCAGCGGAACCGCACCCACCCGACCTTGGGCACCTTGACCTCACCGACCTTGCGGGACAGCCGACGTACGTCACCCGGGGTGACCGCCACGATCCGGAAACCCTCGTTTTGGCCGCGTCGGCGCCAGGTCGGCCGCCGGTGGGTCCGGCGGAAGAAGTTCGCCTTC
Organism: Actinokineospora sp.; assembly: GCF_050699995.1. Classification (GTDB taxonomy): domain Bacteria; phylum Actinomycetota; class Actinomycetes; order Mycobacteriales; family Pseudonocardiaceae; genus Actinokineospora. The sequence continues at coordinate 2,356 of NZ_JBOHGC010000303.1, forward strand.
GCCTGGGAGTGATCTTTCAGCGCCTGCTGCTGCACTGTCACCGACCCGGCCGCCAACCACGGGTTCGCCGCCTGCGCCTGCGTCAACTGGCGGCACTGCTCAGTGAACCCCGGCGCCGCCTTGCGCCCCGGTTGCCAATGTGCGTGCTGCTCCACAGCGAGATTCCACACGAACCGAGCATGCGTGCTCCAACAACACCCGCTCCTGAGCAGGGGTCGGCTGAAGACGGAACCGGGACATGCCGATTAACCTAACGACCACCACCGACAAACTCAGGAGACAGAGTTGACACCCGACAGGCCAGGCCACCCACGGGCTTTGGCGGCCCTCCCACTCCCGATTCCTCATCGGCGTGAACGCCGGAGCATCCTCGGGAGGTCCTGGTGACGAAGTCCGTCAGGTCGGAAGACAACCCGATCCGGGTAGGCGTGCTGGGCGCGCGCGGCCGGATGGGCGCCGAGGTGTGCCGGGCCGTGGAAGCGGCCGGTGACATGGAAGTCGTCGCCATGGTCGACACCGGCGACTGGATGTTCGACATCGCCGACGCGGGTGCTGAGGTCGTCGTCGACTTCACCCACCCCGACGTGGTCATGGACAACCTGCGGTTCTGCATCGACCAGGACATCCGCAGCGTCATCGGCACCAGCGGCTTCGGTGACGAGAAGATCGCCACGGTCAAGCAGTGGCTGGAACCCAAGCCCGAACTCGGCGTGCTCATCGCCCCCAACTTCGCCCTCGGCGCCGTGCTGTCGATGCGCTTCGCCCAGCAGGCGGCGAAGTACTACGACACCGTCGAGATCATCGAACTGCACCACAACCGCAAGGCCGACGCCCCTTCCGGCACCGCCGCGCACACCGCCCGCCTGGTAGCGCTGGCCCGCGAGGCGGCGGGCAAGCAGCCCATCCCGGACGCCACGACGTCCGACCCGGACGGCGCCCGCGGTGCCATGGTCGACGACATCCGCGTGCACTCCGTGCGCCTCGGCGGCCTGGTCGCCCACCAGGAAGTCCTCTTCGGTGGCGAAGGCGAAACCCTGACCATCAGGCACGACTCGCTTGACCGCAAGTCCTTCATGCCGGGCGTCCTGCACGGTGTGCGGGCCATCCTGGACCACTCCGGTCTCGTCGTGGGCCTCGAGAACCTGCTCGACATCTAGCCGTGTCCGCGCGCACGGTTTCGCTGATCCTGACCGCCGTCCTGGTCCTGTACTTCGTCCTGCTCGGCGGCCGGGCGGTGGCCCTCTTCCGCGACGGCTCGCCATTGGCCGTGGCGTTCGGCGTAGGCGTCCTGCTCCTGCCAATCGTCGGCGCGTGGGTGGCATGGTCGACGATCCGGTTCGGCATGCGCACCTCGGAACTGGGCAAGCGCTTGCAGGCCGAGGGCGGCCTCCCCGACACCTCAGACCTCCCGCGCATGCCCTCCGGCCGCGTGGACCGCGCCGCCGCCGACGCCTGGTTCGAGGAGCGGCGTGCGGAGGTCGAAGCCTCCCCGGACGACTGGCGCTGCTGGTACCGCCTCGCGGTCGCCTACGACGTCGCGGGCGACCGCGGCCGAGCCCGCGAGACCATGCGCAAGGCCCTGGACCTAGCCCCGTAGCAGGAGATCACCGTAGGTCGGCGATGAGCAGTCGGTAGCCCGCGTCGAGGGTGTCCAAGGCGAGCAGGTCGGCGTGGTTCTCGTGCCAGCGGCCGGTCGCGATGTCGTCGGCCAAACGCGCCAGGCCTGGGCGTAGTGCGGCCTCGCCGGTCTGGGCCAACATCGACATCCCGGCCCGCACCACCGGGTCCAGGTACGCCTCGGGCCTGCGCCAGTAGGCGGCGCCGAAGCCGTCGGTGCAGTCGTGGGGGACGGGGACCGTCTCGACGCGGGTGTTGCCGAGCAGGGTGGCCAGGTGGTCGATCGGGACGGCCCGCGCGTCGTCGAGGGGGATCGCCTCGGGCAGGTATTCCTTCAGCAGCCAGAACGCGCGTGTGACGGTTTGGTCCCAGGTGAGGATGACGACCCGTTCGCGGGCTATCCGGCGCAGTTCCGCGACACCGGCGGCCAGGTCGGTCCAGTGGTGCACGGTGAGCAGCGCCATCACCGCGTCCGCCGAGTCGTCGGCCAGTGGGATGGACTCGGCGCACGCGCGCAGCGCGGGCGCGGAACCGGCGGGCCGCTGGGCGATCATCACCGAACTCGGCTCGACCGCGAGAACGGTCCGCGGCGGCTCGTAGGACCCGGTGCCCGCCCCGACGTTGACGACGGTCGCCGCGTTCCCGAGCGCGTGGTGGATCTGCGCGGCGATGTGCGGGTCCGGCCTGCGGGTGGTGCTGTAGGTGGCACCGATGGTGTCGTAGGTCGTCACCGACGAAGTATGTCTTGCGCACGGTGCAAGCACGGCGCTTCAGTGATTCTTTCCGGTGGTACCAGCGGTTTCAGGGAGGTTTCGCGCGATGGCGCCGCTAGCGTGCCGGTATGGATGCGACGGTGCGGAGCCGGGAACTGGGCGACGAGTTGAAGCGGGTGCGCATGTTCAGGGGGCTCAAGGCCACCGAGCTGGCGCACGCGATCGGCTGGTCGGAGTCGAAGATCTCGCGGGTGGAGTCGGGGAAGACGTGTTGCAGCGAGGTCGAAGCGGCGATCTACCTGGCGTACTGCCGGGTCACGCCCAGGGAGCTGGACCGGATCATCGCGCTGTGCGGTGGGGAGGATGAGCACGGCTCCTTCCTCCGCCACCACGGTGAACGCCTACCCGACCAACTGCGCACCTTGGCGCTACACGAAACCACGGCCTCTGCGGTCTTCGCACTGGAGCTGAATCGCATCGATGGGCTGCTCCAGACCGAGGACTACGCACGGGCGATGATGCGCGAATCCGGTTTGATTCCGTCAGCGGGGATTGAGACCAGGGTGCAGGCCCGGATGGATCGCCAGATCCTTTTGCGACGGAAGAATCCACCCACCTTCACGTTCTATGCCCACGAACATGCGCTTCGGCTACCAGTCGGCGGCCCGGCGGTGATGCACGAGCAGATGCTCCATCTGCTGTTCATGACCTCTCAGCCGTTCTGCCAGGTCCGGGTGATCCCGGCCGGCATCGGTGCGCATGCGGGAATGGGTGGCCCGTTCCGGCTTATGCAGTTCGCTGACCATCAGCCCGTGGTCTGCTTGGAAACCCAGAATCGCAGTCTGTTCTTGGAGAGTGCCATGGATATCGCCACCTACTGGCTGATCCTCGGCGGGCTCGCCGCGGTCGCCCTGCATGCGGAACAATCACGGTCGGTGCTTGCGAGCCTCGCAAGCGAGTACGACCGACCGGAAGCGGGCAGTCATGGGGACGGCGTGGCGTAACAGCAGCTTCAGCGGAGACAACGGTGCCTGCGTCGAGGTCCGCTGGCGCAAGAGTTCCTTCAGCGGCACCAACGGGGACTGCGTCGAGATCGACTTCGCGGAGATGGTCGCGGTTCGGGACTCGAAGAACCCCGACGCGGGCCGTCTCGCCTTCACCCCGTCGGCGTGGGCCGCGCTGCTACAGGAACCAGCCGGCGAACATCGCCGGTGACGCCGCCAGGGCGCTGAACCGCACGAACCGGCCGACAAGCCCCACCGACACGAACGTGTGCAACGGCATCCGCACCAGCCCGGCCAACACCGTCATCGCCATGTACGGCGGCAGTCCCACCACCGAACTCACCCCGTAGGTGCCGAACATCCAGTGGGGGTGTCGCTCGCACCGCTCCTTGATGCCCTCGATCCAGCCGCGCAGCCGTTTCGTGCGCAGCTGCCAGCGCAGACGGGTGGGGGTCATCGGCTTGGGTTCGCGGTGCAGGAACGCCGGCAGGTGGATCGACCCGCGCCCGGCGTAGTAGTAGACAAGCTTCCCCGCGACCTGCGCGACGGCCACGACAGCGCCCAGCGCCGCCCATGAGATCCCCGGCCGCTGCGTCATCAGCGCCAGGACAAACACCTCAATGCTCACAAAAGGGACAAGCGCCGACCCGAACGCGACGCCAAACGTCACGCAGAGCCAAGGCAGCACCAAGGAATGTCCCCCACTCGACAACGAGGCCGTCGTCGACGGTACCTCAACCGGGTGACCGCTAGGCCAGCTTCAGATCCAGCGACCCGGACATCCGCAACTCCCGCAGCGGCCGCCCACCGGCGTCAAGCGTGCGCACGACCCCGTCCGGCGCCCACCCCGCCCGCGTGAAGAAGCTGACCTGCGACTGGTTCGCCTCCGGAATCCAGCAGATCCCGCGCGTGGACCCCGTGGCCCGCACCGCCTTCGCCGCCGCAACCAGCAACCTGCCCCCGTGCCCTCGCCGCCCCCAGCGCGGCTCGACCAGCAGCGTCCCGATCAACGCCACGGTCGCCGCGTCCTCCGGGGGCAGGTCGTTCGCCATGGCCGACTCCGACTCCGGCGACGCCCCCGCGCTGCAGAACCCGACGATCCAGTCCCCCTCGACGGCCACGAACACCATCGCGGGCCCCTGCTCGATCGTCTGCCGCCACTGCGCCGCCGCCGCGGTGGGATCGAGGGCCGACAAGACCTCGGCGGGCAGGATGCCCGAATAGCCGGCCTGCCAGGTGAGCACCTGGATCCGGGCGATCTCGTCGACATCGGCGGGTACGGCGGGACGAACCGTGGCATCAGCCATGGCGGCAACCTAGTGGCTCCCCGATTCGCGCTCCCAGTCGGGCTCGCAGCGCCACGGCCGAAACCCGCAAGAGTCGACACCCTCTCCCGGCCAGACTGTCCACGTCGGAATGCGCGGCCGCCGGAGCGTGTTGCCGAAGAGGTCGGGGGTCATCGGAAATAACCGGCATACAAATGTCGGTGGTTCGTGCGAGGGTGGGGTCATGTCGTCCAAGTCCTGGTTCGCGTGGGCCGCCCTCGGTGTCGTGTACGTGGTGTGGGGGTCCACCTACCTCGCGATCCGCTTCACCGTCGAGTCCATGCCCGCCCTGCTCTCCGCGGGTGCCCGCTTCCTCGCCGCCGGCCTGGTCCTCGGCGCCCTCGTCGTGCTGTTCGCGGGGGTCAAGGCGCTGCGGATGACCAAGGCCCAGTTCGGCTCCGCCGTCCTCATCGGGTTCCTCCTGCCCGCCTGGGGCAACGGCCTGGTCGTCCTCGCCGAGAAGCACGTGGCTTCCGGGCTCGCCGCGCTGCTCGTGGCCTCGGTACCCATCTACGTCGTGATCCTGCGTCGTATCTGGGGCGACCGGCCGTCCCGGACCACCCTGCTCGGCGTCGCGATCGGGCTGGTGGGACTGGCCGTCCTGGTGTTCGGCGGTCCGGTCGAAGGAGCCCACGGCGCGGCCTGGTTCGGGCCGTGGCTGGTCTTGCTGGCAGCGCTCGGCTGGGCGGTCGGGACCGTGCTGACCACCAAGCTCCCGTTGCCGTCCAACCCGTTCGCGCTGTCGGCCGTGGAGATGGTGGCGGGCGGTGTCGCGCTCGCGGTGACCGGCGCGGCGATGGGGGAGCGGTTCGACCTCGCCGAGATCACCACCGGTTCGTGGGCCGCGTGGATCTACCTCGTCCTCGCCGGCTCGCTGCTGGCGTTCAGCTCCTACGTCTACGTCCTCGGCCGCCTGCCGGTGTCCACCGTGGCCACGTACGCCTACGTCAACCCGGTGATCGCCGTCCTGCTCGGCTTCCTGTTCGCCGGCGAGCGCTTCGGGCTCGCGCAGCTCGGCGGTGGCCTGATCGTGCTGGTCGCGGTCGTCCTGGTGGTCCGCGCCGAACGGCCCGCACCGGAAGTGTCGGTGCCTGCCGGCAAGATCCCGGAACCGTGCGAGGTACCACGATGAGCGAGACGATGACGGCCGCGGCCGCCCGGCGGACAGCCCTGGCGGCGCAGGGCTTCGCCGACGCTCGCCCATCGGGCCCACCCACTCGGCGCCATCTCGCCAAGGTGCTCTCGCGCGTCCAACTGCTGCAGCTCGACTCGGTCAACGTCGCCGTGCGCGCGCACTACATGCCGGTCTTCTCCCGGCTCGGCGCCTACGACCCGGCGCTGGTCGACGACGCCGCCTGGACGCACAGCCTGCGCAAACCGCGCCTGCTGGTCGAGTACTGGGCGCATGAGGCGAGCCTGATCCCGGTCGCCGACTGGCCGCTGCTGCGGTGGCGCATGCGTCGCTACGAACACCGCTACATCCACCACCTCGAACGCATGACGGCCAAGGCGCCCGGCCTCATCGACGACGTGCTGGCCGCGGTCAAGGAGCTCGGCCCGGTCGGCGCGGGCACGCTGGAGACGGCGCTGGGCAGCTCGACCCCGAAGGTCAAGGGCGGCTGGTGGAACCGCTCCGACGTCAAGCACGCCTGCGAGTGGCTCTTCGCCGTCGGCGAGCTGACCACCGGCACCCGCCGCGGCTTCCAGCGGCTCTACGACCTGCCCGAACGCGTCCTCCCGCCAGAAGTCCTCGGCGCCGCACCGGTTTCCGACGAGGAAGCGGCTCGGCAGCTGATGCTGCGCGCCGCCGTCGCCCACGGCGTCGGCACCGAGAAGGACCTGCGCGACTACTACCGCCTGCAACCCGCCCGCTCGCACCAGGCCGTTGCCGAGCTGGTGGAAGAGGGCCTGTTGGAGGCCGTCTCGGTCCAGGGCTGGCGCCACCAGGCCTACCGGCACGCCGACGCCCGCATCCCGCGCAAGGTGACCGGGCGCGCGCTGCTGTGCCCGTTCGACCCGCTGATCTGGGAGCGCGACCGCACCGAGCGGATGTTCGGCTTCCGCTACCGCATCGAGATCTACGTGCCCGAGCCCAAGCGCGTCCACGGGTACTACGTCTTCCCGTTCCTCCTCGACGGCGACCTCGTCGCCCGTGTCGACCTCAAGGCCGACCGGGCCAACGGGGCGTTACTCGTGCAGGGCGCGTTCGCCGAGCCGGGTGTCGACACCGCTCGGGTGGCGGGCGAGCTGATGGCCGAGCTGCGCACCATGGCGGGCTGGCTCGAACTCGACGAGGTCCGGGTGGGCGTGAAGGGCGACTTGGCCGCCGCCATGCGTACTCGCTAGTAGCCTATTACTCCGAGTCCGGCTAATGTCACATTTCGAGCAGGTGACGAGGTGGTGCGGCTGATTGCGTCGGCCGTGCGGCAGGATCGGACCTCCGTCGGGGCGAACGGACGACACGTGACGTTGGTGCACCGAATGCTGGGCAGGTGATGAGTGAGCGTGTCTATCGCGGTCGCCGCACGTTTCAGTGGAGATCGTCTTCCTATCGAGGTAACGAGCTACGTAGGCCGCGTTGACGAGATCCGTGAAGTCAAACGCCTGCTGGGGATCGCCCCGCTGGTCACGCTGACCGGACCGGGCGGAGTCGGCAAGACCCGGCTCGCCATGCGCGTGGCCACCTCCACCCGGGCTTCCTTCGACGATGTGGTCTTCGTCGGCCTCGCCGACCTGCACGACCCGAAACTGCTGGTCAACACGGTCGCCGACCGGCTCGGCATCGGCGACCGCTCGACCAGGGCGCCGATCGACCTCGTCGTCGACTACCTGCGCACCCGCAGGCTGCTGCTCGTGCTGGACAACTGCGAGCACCTGATCGAGGCGAGCGCCCAGTTCGCCCAGGCGATCCTGACCTCGTGCCCGGACGTGGTGATCCTCGCGACGAGCCGCCAGTCGCTCGGGGTGGCGGGTGAACATGTGATGCCGGTGCCGCCGCTGGCCGTGCCGGACCTCGGTGAGTCCGCCGCGGCGGTGTACCAGTACGACGCGGTGCGCCTGTTCCTCGACCGCGCGGCAGCGGTCGTGCCGTCGTTCACCATCGGCGACGACGACGTCGACGCCGTGATCCAGCTGTGCCGCTCGCTCGACGGCCTGCCGCTGGCCTTCGAACTCGCCGCGGTCCGGCTGCGGTCGCTGTCGGTGCGCCAGCTCGCCGACCGGCTCAGCAAGCGGTTCACGCTGCTCACCCGAGCGAACCGGTCCGCGCCGAGCAGGCACGAGACGCTCGAGGCGCTGATCGACTGGAGCCACCAGCTGTGCACCGAGCAGGAGCGGCTGCTGTGGGCGCGCGCGGCGGTCTTCCCCGGCGGCTTCGACCTCGCCGCCGCCGAAGCCGTGTGCTGCGGCGACGACCTGACCTGCGATGACCTGCTCGACATGCTGGACAGCCTGATCGACAAGTCGATCCTGCTCCGCGAGGAACACAACGGGCAGGTCCGGTTCCGGATGCTGGAGACGGTGCGGCAGTACGGCGAGGACCGGTTGCGCGCCGACGGCGACCTGCCCGAGCTGCGGCGCAGGCATCGCGACTGGTGCCGCGAGGTCACCAGCGACTTCGCCGCGAAGTGGATCGGCCCGGGGCAGCTGGCGCTGGTCCTGAAGATCGACCGGGAACACGCCAACCTCCGTCAAGCATTCGACTTCTGCCTCAGCGACCCCGCCGAGGCGTCGGTCGGGCTGCGGATGGTCACCGAGATCCGGGACTACTGGCTCATCCGCGGTCTCACCGAGGCCCGGATCTGGGCGGGCAGGCTGCTGGCCGTCGCGGTGCCCGACACCCCTGAGTGGGCTTGCGCGGCGTGGGTCGAGGCGTTCCTCGCCCTCGTCCAGGGCGACATGGACGCCTACGCGGCGCGGCTGGCCGAGGCCTCCGAGGTCGCCGAGCGGATCGGCGACGCCAACGCCCGCGCGTATGTCGACCAGGTCCACGCCTATGCCGCGCTGATGGCGAACGAGGGCGAGAAGGCGGCCGAGTTGTTCGGCAGGGCGTTGAACGCCTTCGTCGCCCAAGGCGACCTCAGCGGCGAGCTGTGGGCGACGTTCAACCATGGCCTCGCGCTGAGCCTCGCGGGCGATCTGGAGCCTGGCCGGACCGTCATGCAGGCCTGCGCCGACCGGTGCGCTTCCCTTGGTGAGGCGACATTCCAGTGCTGGGCGCTGTGGTCGCTCAGCGCCGCGGAGTATCTGCACGGCGAGTACGACAGGTCGCTCGAGACGGGTCTGCGGGTGCTGCGGCTGCAGCGCGAGGTCGACCACCGGGTGATCCTCGGGTTCAGCCTCAACGTCCTGGCCGGGTGCGCGGTCCACCGCGGCGAGTACCGCCGCGCGGCGCGGCTGTTCGGCGCGTCCGTCACGGTGTTCCAGCTGGTCGGCGCGTCGCCGACGAACTACGTCGCCTTCGCCGACGGGATGCGCCGGGACATGGAGCTGGTAACCGACGCACCGGGCATCGAGGTGGCGGGCGCGGAGTTCATGGTGGGCACGAAACTCCCCACCGACACGGCCGTCTCCTACGCGCTGGGCGAGGACATCACCCGGCCCGCCCCGGAGTCGACCGAGCAGCGGCTGACCAAGCGCGAACGTGAAGTCGCCGACCTGGTCGCGAAAGGCATGACCAACAAGGAGATCGCCAAAGCCTTGGTCATCTCCCTGCGCACCGCCGAGACCCACATCGACCACATCCGCACCAAACTCGGCTTCAGCAACCGCGCCCAAATCGCCGCCTGGATCGCCGCCCTCTAACAACCCGCGAGTCCCCACCTCCCGACAATGAGTTCTCGGTTCCCGACAATGAGTTCTCATTTCGCGATGACCCAAGCACCTGAGGTTTCGCACTTTTCGTGACGACACGGTTGGTTGATCTTCACGTGACACGGGGCGATGACGGCGACACTGGCCGGACATGGCGGAAGCATCGGCGTTCCTTATAACCGCCCGTTGTCGGGA
>NZ_JBOHGC010000304.1:0-1686 GCF_050699995.1 Actinokineospora sp.
ACGCCGTGGCGAGGAGCAGGTTTATATACGTCCCGGTTCTGGGGGCGCCAGTCGACTGTCGCACCGGCCCGAGTCTCCGGCCGCGACCGACTGGCGGACAGGACCAATACGCGCCGATTGGTTGCGAGTGAACCAGGTATCCGCGACCGAGGTCGTCGGCATGCTCGGCCGGTGGTCCGGCCCGCAGGGCCCGCTGCACGGCCTGCTGGCCGCCCGGCTCGGCAGGCTCATCGATGAGGGCAGGCTGGGCGCGGGCGCGCGGCTGCCCACGGACCGAGCGCTGGCGATGGCCCTGTCGGTGAGCCGCGGCACCGTGGTGACGGCGTACGAGACCTTGCGCGGGACCGGCCGGATCACCCGCGTCCAGGGCAGCGGGACGGTCGTCACCGGCCCCGGGCAGGCGACGGCGGCGGGCGGCGAGACCGCGAATCCGATGTTCCTGCACCTGATCGACGATGCCGACGACGTCGTCAGCATGACCAGCGCCGGACCCGACCACGTCTCGGGCGAGATCACCGACATCCTGCACCGGGTCGTCGACTCGCTGCCGCGGCGCTCCGAGGGCGGCGATCTCGGCTACCACCCCGCGGGCCATCCGTCGCTGCGGGCCGCGCTGGCGCGGTGGTACCGGGAGCGCGGGGTGCCGACCGACGACGACCAGATCCTGGTCACCACCGGCGGGCAGCAGGCGCTCTCGCTGATCACCCACCTGTTCGTGCGGTCGGGCGACGGGGTCGTCGTGGAGGCGCCGACGTACCCGGGGGCGCTGACGCTGTTCCAGAACGCGGGCGCACGGTTGTCGCTGCTGCCGGTCGGCGGCGGCGAGTGGGACGCGAACCGGTTCGCCGAGTTGGTCGCTGAGCGGCGGTCCGCGTTGGCCTATCTGGTGCCCACCAACCACAACCCGACGGGCGGGGTGATCCCGTCACTGGTCCGCAGACGCGTCGTCGAGGCGACGGCCGAGGCGGGCGTTCCCGTCGTCGAGGACGACGTGTTGGCCGGTCTCGGGTTCGCCGGGGAGCCCCCGCCGCCGCTGGCCGCGGCCGCGCACAACGGGCATGTCATCACCGTCGGCTCGCTCAGCAAGATCGTCTGGGGTGGACTGCGGGTCGGCTGGCTGCGCGCCTCGGCGGCCACCGTGGGAAAACTGGCGCGCCTGAAAGCCATGCACGACCTCGGCAGCGACGTCGTCAGCCAGTTGGTCGCGGTGGAACTGGTGCCCGAGATCGATCGGCTCAGCCGGGAACGGGCGGACGTCCTGCGGCAGCGGCACGACTCCCTCTGCGCGTTCCTCGCCGAGCGGCTGCCGGACTGGCGGTTCCAGCGTGCCCAGGGTGGACAGACGCTGTGGGTCGAACTGCCCGGTGTGGACAGCGGCTGTTTCGTCCAGCATGCGCTGCGGTTCGGTGTGGGCCTGCTGCCAGGCACCGTGTTCGACTCGCGCGACGCGGGCCGCGCACACCTGCGGGTGCCATTCCTCGCGCCGCACGACCGGATGGACCTAGCGACCGCGCGGCTGGTCGAGGCCTGGCGATCCTTCGCCCGCTGAGCACTGTGATCTAGTACGGCAGCAGCCATTCGGGGTGTGACCTGCGGGGATGTGTGGCTGGGGGCCTGCGTTCGGCATGGGGCAGCCGCCTGTTGATCATGTGTTTGTGAGAACAACAGGATCGCAGGCGGCTGCCG
>NZ_JBOHGC010000305.1:0-5281 GCF_050699995.1 Actinokineospora sp.
TGCTCGGCCAGCGGCGCTCCGATGTCGTGCCCAGGTTCCGACGCGGGGCGCAGGTCCATCGGCCGCGCGCGCCGCTGGGCGCCGCGGAGCATGTCGAGGCAGACGTTGGTGGCGATCCGGTAGAGCCACGTCCGCAAGGATGCCCGGCGCTCGTCATAGCGGTCCATCGCCCGCCACGCGCGCACCAGCGTCTCCTGCACGGCGTCCTCGGCCTCGAACCCGGAGCCGAGCATCCGGTAGCAGTAGCCCGTCAGTTCTCCACGGAACGGTTCGAGCCGGACGGCCGCGCCGCTCGTCGAAGTCGTCACCCGCCTGACCCTACGCGCGGGCACCGACACCGATGAGTTCCCGACGCCTGGCCCGTATCACCCGCGGAAGCACGTGACGGAAGGACCGAGCGATGACTGAAGACCTGCGCGCCGACCTGACGGATGAACGCGAGAACTTGGCGGACCGAAGTCGTCGCTCACCTCACCGCGCCGTTCCGCACGTCGTTGCCGCGCACCCTGCTGGACTTGGTGAAGGCCCGCGGGGACATCAACCGCATGTCCGACACCGTCGCGAGGCGGGACGCGGCCCGGATGACCGACGCGGACCTGCTCGCGGCGGTGCGCGACAACACCACGCACCCGTGGACCCCGCCGGGCGGTGGCGTCCACGGGGCCCTCTCGCACGAGGTCATCCACGGCCTGGACATCAGGGTGGCGCTGGGGGTGGACCGGCGGGTGCCGCCGCGGCGGGTCGCGGCGGTGCTGTCCGGGATGCGGCCCAAGCACCTCGCGTTCTTCGGCACGGACCTCACCGGGATCGAACTGCGGGCCACCGACATCGACTGGAGCCACGGCACCGGAACACCGCTCACCGGCCTGGCACAGGACCTGCTGCTCGTCGTCTGCGGCCGCCGACTGCCCCCGGGACGGTTGCATGGCGAGGCCGCGGCGCGCTTCTCCGCCGCGGGGCGCCGATAATCATCCACAGAGGACGGTGCATCCGGCCGGCGTCACCCGATCAGGTGAACGGTGGCGTGCTCACGTTTCTGCTCGCCGCAGCGATCCCCTTAGGACGCAGTTCCTTCGCCGAGTCCCGCCGACGCTCCGGTCAGGCCGCCGAACGCCGGTCTAGGAGAGCGCATGGGCAGCAACGGTCCGACTGGCGCGGAGTTCGATGACCTGGCTCGGCTGCTTTCCCCCGCTCTGCTCGCCCGCAGGCTGCGGGTGCGGGTCATGCGGCCCCGCGACCACCTCATCCTCGACGTCGGCGCCAACGACTGCGCCGTGGTCGTGGCCGAGGACGTTCCCTACCTGGTGCCGGACGGGCCGCGACCGCGACTGGTCGTCACCCTGCCCCCGCAGCACGTCGCCGAGCAGGTCTACCAGCAGAAGCAGGCGGGAACCGGCGCGCCCGAGGACCCGGCGCTGCCCGCGGGCGCCCGCTTCGCCGCGCCGACTCGGCTGGTCTACGTCCTCGACGCCGCCGACCGGGTCAAGCTCACCATCGACGGCGTGCTCGACGCGATGGGCACACTGGTGCTCGCGGTCGTTGCGCTCGCCGAGCCGCGCTTCAGCTGGCGGCTGCTGAGCGCGCCCGCCCTGCTGGGACACCTGCCGGGGACGGCGGCTGAGGCCACGGTCGACCGGGTGCGGGCGATGCGCCTGCTCACCGCCCAAGGGCTGCGCAGGCACGCCGCCGAGTTGCGGCCGGACCAACTGACGACGGTCCTCGATGTCGAGCCGGAGCTGCGGGAGGAGCTGCTCGTCGGCATCCGCCGCGACCTGATCGACCCGGGTCGGATCGTCGACCTGCTGGTCCGGCCGGACCGGCGCGAGCCGACGTGGCTGGAGACGGCCATCGAGGTGCCGAGCAGGCTGCAGCTGTCCCCCAGCACCGACGGCGCCTGGGCGCACACGCGCACGGTCGACCCCACCCCCGACGCGGTCGTCGAGCTCTGGCACACCCGCCTTGGCGTGCGGACCGACTCCGGCGTCGACGAGCAGGCGGGCGGTCAGCGGATCGTGCGCGCGGTGTGGACCCGCGACCTCGGAGGGCACGGCCTGCCCTCGGCCACGCACCCGTTCCGGATGAGTCTCACCCCTAAGAACCGCGCGGACATCGTGGAGCTCTCGACGGGCGCACCGGGCAGTCTGTGGCGGCGGCCGGCGCCGAGCCCGGTCGAGGTCGACCGGCTGCACCTGACCTCGCTGGGCGCGTTCATCGACGTGCGCGGCAACTGGGATGTGCCGGGCAAGGCGTTCACCGAGTGGCAGCACCGGACGACGCTGGGCCGCGACCAGTACGTGCGCGTGGTGCTCAAGGGCTACCTGTTCCCGTTCGGACACCGCGCCGTGCTGGTCACCGAGACCCGCCGCCGGGCCGATCCCCAGCTGCCCGACGGCGACTTCGCGATCCTGTGGCAGCGGCACTTCATCGTCCTGCGCGACCAGGTGCGCTCCTACGGCAACCGGATCATGCCGTTCAGCCAGGTCACGCTCAGCCCGAAGGTGACGCCGGACATCAACGACCCCGGGCCGGACCCCACGATCGTCTGGCCGATGGTCGACACCGCGCCGTTCGCGTTCACCGTCACCGGCGTCGACCGGGACGGCATCACCCACCGCTACACCGCACCGCTGCTGTGGGTGGCCGAACGGGAGGACGGAAAGCCCGCGGCGGGGGCGGTGCTCGCCCAGTACGGCCTCAAGAAGGTCGGCGCGGCGCTGCACGATGACCCGTCCCTGGGGTTCACCGCGCGGGTCGAACAGGACCTGCGAAGCCGACGGGTCGCCGTCGCGGCGCGAGGTCCGTCCGGGGAGGCGGCCTACGAGACGCGGACACTGCGGTTCGCCGCGCACCCGGAAGCCACGACCTGCGAACCGTTCCTGCTGCACGGTGACTTCGTCGTCCCCGCGGTCACCGCCGTCACCGGGTCGAAGAATCCGTTGCGGCTGAGCTACGCGGGCCCCTACCTCGCGCACGGTTTCGACGCCGCGGGCAACAAAGGCGAAGTCGTCCTGGCCAAGGCCGAAGGGGTCACCCTCGCCCCGCTCAGCTACGGCTCCACCGACCGCTCCGGCGGTTTCCTCAAGCCCAGCCAGCACATCGACGGCATCGCCCGCGGCACCGGACCGGTATCCGACGTCGCGGCCACCGCGAGCGGGACACCGACCAGCCCGACCGCGCTGTTCGCCGGGTTGGGCAAGATCCTCGGCCTGTTCGACCTCGCCGACATCCTGCCGCCCCTCGGACTCGACCAGGTGCCCGCCTACGCCTCGCGGCTGCTCGACCTCGCGGGAGCCATCGCGGGCGGCCTGACGAGGGCAAGCGCCATGCTCGCCCCGACAAGCGCGGCGCGGGCTCAGCTTCAGGACGCCGCGGCAGGCCTCGACGTGCTCATGCGGCGGGCCGCGCCGCCGCCCACCGCGGCCGAGTTCACCACCCTGATCAGCACCAAGCTCTCGCCCGCGATCGCCGCGGCACGTGGTGAACTCGCCGCGCTGGGCATGGCACGGGCGGCGATCGTTCGGCGCGCGCTCGATACCGTGGACTCGGTGCTGAACAACCCGACGCTTGACGCGGCGGCGATCCTGGCGGGACTCGCGGCGGGCGTGCCGAGCGCGAACATACTGACCCACGTGCACCTGGCCTGGCAGCCGCCGGTCCGCCAATGGCCGGGCAGCGCGCCCAAGGACGCGATCTTCCTTCCCGCCGCCGCGGACTCGCTGCTGCTCGCCGTCGACATCCGCGGCGGCGACCTGGTGGCCGAGCCCTCGACCGAGGTGCTGGCCCAGCTCACCGACTTCACCCTGCAACTGCTGCCGGGCGTTCCCCTGCTGCACATCCCGTTCACCCGGCTCTACTTCCGCGCCTCGACCGGCGCGAAGTCGGAGATCGACGTCGACATGGGGCCGCTGAAGTGGCTGGGGGTGCTCGGTTTCGTCGACAAGCTGCGCGAGCTGATCCCCGGCGACGGCTTCTCCGACCCGCCCGCGGTCACCGTCGACAGCGCCGGGATCACCACCGGGTTCAGCGTGGTCCTGCCGAACGTGGCGGTCGGCGTGTTCAACCTGTCCAACCTGTCGCTCGCCGCGCAGATCCAGCTCCCGTTCATCGGCGACGACGGGCCGACGGTCGGCTTCGCGTTCTGCTCGCGGGAGCGGCCCTTCAACCTGTCGGTCCTGTTCATGGGCGGCGGCGGGTTCTTCGGGCTGCGGATCAGCCCGAAGAAGCTCGTGCTGCTGGAGGCCTCGCTGGAGTTCGGCGCGACGCTCGCGCTGGACTTCGGCGTCGCGTCGGGCTCCGTGTCGGCCATGGCCGGGGTCTACCTGCGGCTGGCGGCGGCGGGCGGGTCGCTCACCGGGTACCTGCGCATCCGCGGTGAGGTCGACGTGCTCGGCCTGATCTCCGCGTGCATCGAGCTCTACATGGCGCTGGAGTACGAGTTCGGCTCCGGGAAGGTGCGGGGCCGGGCGTCCATCACCGTCGAGGTCGAGGTCCTGATGTTCTCCGCTTCCGTGCGGATCTCCACGGAACGCACGTTCGCGGGGTCCAAAGGCGACCCGACGTTCGCCGACGCCCTCGGGCCCTTTGTCGACGGCGACTGCCCGTGGATCGACTACTGCCAGGCGTTCGCGGAGGTATGACGGGCATGGACCAGTCGGTTGTCTTCACCCTGCTCCCCCAGGACACCGCGCCGGACGGGAGGTTGCGGGCGGCGCTGTTCGTCGCGCCCCGGCTGACCCCGGACGATCCGGACACACCGGCGTCGGCGTTCCCGGCGTTCGCGGACTGGCCGGGCATCGTGGCCGGGGCGCGGGTGATCGTCGAGAAGGACGGCGTCGGGACGATCGACGCGGACGTCGACACCGACGCCCTGCGGCCTGCCCTGTGGGCGAGCTACCTCGCGCCGCTGACGGTCGAGGGGTGGACCTTCCGCGACCTGTCGGACACCGAGATCCGGTCGTATCCGGCGCAGGAGATCGTGGCTTTGGCGCGCGGGCTCTACCACGCGGTCGCGGCCGAGAGCCAAGGCGACCACCCGCATCCGCTCGCGGGCGGGCTGCGGGCGCTCGGCGCCGCCTACCTGGAGCTGACCGGTGACCGGCCGCTGCGCGAACCCGGCGGACGGCAGACGTGGGACGCCCTGAAGCGGGCCGCCGCGGCCGCTGAGCTGCGGCGGCAGATCGACGACCGCATCGACCGCGCGATCGAGGTCCGCCGTGACAACAGGGGCCAGGCCAGAGGCGGCCTGCCGCATGGCGGACCCAGCCCCGCGACCAGCCAGCTC
>NZ_JBOHGC010000306.1:0-1155 GCF_050699995.1 Actinokineospora sp.
GTGGCGGTCGACCAAGCCGGGAGCGTCGGATCGTACACGTCGCTCGCCGTGGACGGAGCCGGGCGGGTGCACGTGAGCTACTCCGACGCCACCAACGGCGACCTGAAGTACATACGCTGAGACCGCATTCTCAGGCTCACGCCGGGGGGCAGGGCATGACTCGGCTTACCGACAACGCCGCGGTGGACCAATTCCCGCGCAGTGGCAGGAGGACTTCGATGGCAGCTCCAGTGGTGTCGCGCTCCGCTGCGACGGTCCGGCGTTGCATCCTCTCCCTCGGTCTGCTCGGCGCCGCCGCGACGGCCTGCAAGGACGTCCTCGGCCCGAGGTTCCTCACCCTCACCGTCGTCAGCGCCGGCAGCAACCACACCTGCGGCGTGGCGCCCGACGGCCAGGCCTTCTGCTGGGGACAGAACGGCAACGGCGAGCTGGGCGAGGGCACCACGACCGGGAGCCCGAAGCCCGTGCGCGTGAGCGGGGGGCTGAGCTTCGCCGCGATCTCGAGCAGCTTCGCCTTCACCTGCGCCCTCACGACCGGCGGCGCGGGCTACTGCTGGGGCTACGCGGCCGACGGGGAGCTGGGCAACGGCTCGACCACGGACCGGAGCACCCCCCAGTCGATCAGCGGCGGGCTGACCCTGCGGAGCGTGAGCGCCGGAACGAGCCACGCCTGCGCCGTCACCACGGGCAACGCCGCCTACTGCTGGGGCGACAACTTGAGCGGCCAGCTCGGCAACAACTCGACGACGGGCAGCACGACCCCGGTCGCCGTCGCGGCACCGGTCGGCGTCACCTTCGCGGCGGTGAGCGCGGGGGGGCCGCACACCTGCGCCCTGACTCCCGCCGGCGCCGCCTACTGCTGGGGGCTGAACAGTTTCGGACAGCTTGGCAACAACTCGACCACGAACAGCACCGTCCCCGTCGCGGTCTCGGGGGGGCTTGCCTTCGCATCGATCAGCACTGGCGCCAGCCACACCTGCGGGGTGACGCCCACCGGGACCGCACACTGCTGGGGGTTCAACGACGTCGGCCAGCTCGGCAACGGGTCCACCACCGACCGGCTGACCCCGGTCGCGGTCTCAGGCGGCTTGAGCTTTGTCTCGGTGAGCGCCGGGGCCCGGTTCAGCTGCGGGGTCACGACGGACGGCTCGACCT
>NZ_JBOHGC010000307.1:0-13035 GCF_050699995.1 Actinokineospora sp.
ACTCGGTGATGCTGGGCTACTGGGAGCAGGCCGGAGAAGGACCGGGGAACAGCACAGGGGCGATCGACGCCGCCCGCTGGATGCACACCGGTGACCTCGCGGTGATGGACGACGAGGGCTACCTCAACATCACCGGCCGGATCAAGGACATGGTCATCCGCGGCGGCGAGAACATCTACCCGCGCGAGATCGAGGAGTTCCTCTACACGCACCCGGCGGTGCTCGACGCGCAGGTGATCGGCGTCCCCGACGAGCGCTACGGCGAGGAACTGATGGCGTGGGTCCGGATGAAGGAGGGCGCCGAGCCGCTGACGGCCGAGTCGGTGCGTGAGTTCTGCGCGGGCAAGCTGGCCCACTACAAGATCCCGCGCTACGTCCACGTCGTCGAGGAGTTCCCGATGACGGTCACCGGCAAGATCCGCAAGGTCGAGATGCGACAGGCGGCGGTCGAGTTGCTCGGCCTGGACACCGACGTCCGGCACGCCTAGCGAACGGGTCGACACAGGACTTGGACCCGTTGCGCGGCAAGCGTTTCGGGCGCAGCATGGATGGTCCGCGCCGATCGGCGCGGACTGGCCCCAGGGAGGTCCCATGCTCTCCGAATCAGCCATCACGACCATGCTCCCGGTGTCGGACGTGGAGCGTGCCCGCCGGTTCTACGCCGAGAAGCTGGGCCTGAGCTTCACCACGATGGGCTCCGACGGCTCCCCGATCTTCGCCGCGGGCAAGGGCGACGCCATCGGCCTGATGCCCGCCAAGGACACCGTGCCCAGCAAGCACACCGTGCTGAGCTTCGAGGTCGACGACGTGGCCGCCGAGATCAAGGAACTCGAGGCCCGCGGCGTGCGGTTCGAGGACTACGACCTGCCGGACCTGCACACCGAGAACCACATCGCCGACATGGACGGCGAGAAGGCGGCCTGGTTCACCGACTCCGAGGGCAACATCCTCTGTCTGCACCAGGAGAAGGTCAGCCGGTGACCGTCAGCCAGACCAGCCCGGCGTCGAGCACGACCACCGCGGCGGTGACCGCCCAGACCACCGCCGTGACCGCCGGGTGGTTCGTCCGCGCGCCCATCAGCGACCGCCGTGAGGTCAGGATCACCAGCGGGATCAGCGCGAACGGCAGGCCGAACGACAACACGACCTGAGTGCCGACGAGCGTGCGCGTGGGGTCGTCGGCGATGGTCAGCAGGGCGATGGCGGGCACCAGGGTGAACAGCCTGCGCGCGGCCATGGGGACCCGCCTGAGCAGCAGGCCCGACATCACGACCGCGCCCGCGTGCGTGCTGACCGCCGTCGACGCGAGACCGGAGGCGAGCAGGCCGATCGCGAACAGCAGGGCGAACACCGGTCCGAGGTGTTCGCCGACGGCCGCGTGCGCGCCCGCCACGCAGTCCACATGGGACTCCGCGGGCAGCGCGCCCGCGGCGAGCATGAGCACCGCGATGTTGACCAGGCCCGCCAGCGACATCGCCGTGGCCACGTCGGCGCGGGTCGTGCGCAGCGCCCGGGTCAGGCCTTCCGTGCTGGCCCGCGCGCCGCGGTCCTTGGCCAGCGCCGAGTGCAGGTACACCGCGTGCGGCATCACGGTCGCGCCGAGGATGCCGACCATCAGCCACAGGCTGTCCGGCCCGATGTAACGCGGGGTGACGCCGGAGATGATGTCCGCGTCCGACGGCGGCGCCGCGAACAGGCCCGCCAGGAAGCCGATCCCGACGATCGCCAACAGGGCCAGGACGACGTGCTCGAACTTGCGCTGACCCGCTTGGTCGCGCATCACGAGCAGCCCGGTGGACACCGTTCCCGTGATCAGCCCGCCGAGCAGCAGCGGCACGTCGAACAGCAGGTTCAGCGCGATCGCGCCGCCGAGGACCTCGGCCAGCCCGGTCGCGACCAGGACCAGTTCCGCCTGCGCCCAGTAGGCCAGTCGAGCGGGGGTGCCGAGTCGGTCGCGCACCGCCTCGGGCAGCGACTGGCCGGTGACCAGGCCCAGCTTCGCCGCGAGGTACTGGATCATGCCCGCGAGGACGGTGGTGCCGATGACGATCCACAGCAGCGCGTACCCGTGTCGGGCTCCCGCGGCGGTGCTGGTGGCGACGTTTCCGGGGTCGACGTAGGCGATGGCGGCGACGAAACCCGGCCCGATAAGCGGCGCGCCCGCCCGAACGCGGCCCCCTGCGGTCGTCGCCAAGTCGGCTCCCCCTCTCGCACAGGCGAGCTTGGACACCTGATGTTGTTCTGTCAACCATCTCGCTCGTATCCGCGCGGAGAAGGCGGATTCCAGTGCACGGCCCACCACTTGTCCAGCCAGTTGACACCTTTGGCTCAGCTGTAATCTCGGGCCCATGACTGTTCGCGTGCCTTACGCGGAGGCGACGAAAGCGCTTCTGCGGGACACCTTGCTGACCGCGGCGGGCGACGTGCTCCGCGAGCGCAGCTGGCCGGACACGACCATGGCCGACGTCGCCAAGGCCGCCGGGGTGAGCAGGCAGACCCTCTACAAGGAGTTCGGGTCCCGGCAGGGTTTCGCCCAGGCCTACATCCTGCGTGAGGCCGACCGGTTCCTGACCGCGGTCGAGGGCGCGGTCGCCGCCAACGTCGACTCGCCGACCGACGCCGTCACCGCCGCCCTTGAGGTGTTCCTCACCGCCGCGGCCGACGAACCGCTGATCAAGGCCATCGTCGCCGGTGACGGCAGCGATGGCCTGCTCGAACTGGTCACCAACCACGCGGGCCCGATCCTGTCCACCGCCACCCACCGGCTCACGGCGTGCCTGGTCGACAGCTGGCCCGCCGCCGCGCCCGCAGACCTCCGGCTCGTCGCCGAGAACATGGTCCGGCTCGCGGTCAGCTACGCCGCGTCCCCGTCGGGCACGCCCGCCGAGACCGCGCGGGCGGTCTCCGCCGTGGTCGGCCCGGCCGTGGACCACTTCATCGGCGTCGCGCGGTGAGCCTCTCCATCGGGTTCGACCTCGACATGACGCTGATCGACCCCCGGCCCGGCATGGTGCTGCTGATGAACACCCTCGCCGCCGAGAGGCGTGGCTGGACGGTCACCTGCGCCGCACGGCGTGACCGATGCCGAGGATCAGCCCCAGTGGCAGCCCCATGGTCACCATCCACAGCCACGGCGCCTGCCTGTCCATGGCGGCGAGCACGAAAATCGCGACCACGGCGACCAGCCCGATCGCGAACAGGACGAACGCGATCGTCAGCATCCGGTTGCCGCGTGCGGTTTCGGTCATGGGACCAGGATAGTTCGGGCCCCGACACGTAACGCCGCGGTGGTGTGGATACGAAGTAACCCGAGCGCCCATCTTTGGCCTACTCTGGAGAGACGCGCCCCGGCACGCCCAGGGCGCGTTCGTCTTGCGTGGGACGCGGTCCGCGCACACGCGGGCGGGACAAGTCGACGAGGGAACGGTGAGATCAGTGCCGACCGGCAAGGTCAAGTGGTACGACTCGGAGAAGGGTTTCGGGTTCGTCACGCAGGATGGCGGTGAGGACGTCTACGTCCGCTCCTCCGCCCTGCCCGCGGGAGTCGAAGGGCTCAAGGCGGGCCAGCGCATCGAGTTCGGGGTGGCCGACGGCCGCCGCGGGCCGCAGGCGCTGTCCGTGCGGCTCATCGACGCCCCGCCGTCGGTCGTCGAAGCCCAGCGCAGGCCCGCTGAGGAGCTGCACGGCTTGGTCGAAGACATGATCAAGATGCTGGAGTCGGTCATCCAGCCCGATCTGCAGCGCGGGCGCTACCCGGACCGCAAGGTCACCAAGCGCATCTCCGAGGTCGTCCGGGCCGTCGCCCGGGAGCTCGACCCCTAAGCCGCGCTAGTTGGCTTGCATCACCCATTGGCCGGTGCGCAGGAGCTGGTCGCCGTTCACGACGGCCAGCTTCTGCACGGCCGCGAACAGCAGCTGGTCGGCCGAGTCCGGCAGTTCCAGCGTGTACGCGTGCTGTTTGTTCGCGGGCAGGAAGATCCGGCTGCTCGCATCGACCCGCTTGCCTTGGCGGTCGAGGTAGGAGAACAGCACGCCCCAGGGTTCCTCGGCGATCTCGGACGACACCGACACCTGCACGACCTTGCCCGGGCGGATCTTCAGTCCGACCAAGGCGTCCGGGTTCTCGTCGCACTTGCGCTCGGCGATGTCGCACAGGATCTGCGGGGTCGCGCGCACGGCGTTGCCGTCGGCGTAGAACGTGACGTCGGGCTGCGGCGGGGTCGCCGAGCACCCGGCCAGCAGGGCGACGGCGACGGCGGTGATGAGGACTCGGCGCACGCCGGTGACCCTACGGCCCGGCCCGCCGGGGCGGCGGCGGTGGGCCTTCGTGCAGTGTCGCGGGTCGCAGACCGGGCATCCGGATGCGGCCGGGGCGCACCGGGCGGTCGCCGCCGAGCCCCGGGATCAGCGTCTGCCCGCGGCGCGACAGCAGGGTCTGCGTCAGACCGACCGCGAGCAACACGGACACCACCAGGAAGCCGACCCACCAGATCGGCGGCATCAACACACCCACCGCGCCGCCGAACACCCAGCCAAGCTGCAAAACCGTCTCCGACCGGCCGAAAGCCGACGCCCGGGACTCCTCGGGCAGGTCGTCCTGGATGACCGCGTCGAGGCTGTTCTTCGCCAAGGCGCTCGCGACCGCGCCGACGAGGCCCACCATCGCGGCGGCGACGACGCCCGCGGTGAACGCGGCGATGATCGTCGAGGCGAGCGCGCCCACCACGCAGCCGAGCGCGACCTGCTCGGGCCTGCCGACGTGGATGCGCGCGCCGACGGCGTTGCCCGCGAAGCTGCCGATGCCCGCGGCGCCCGCGATCAAGCCGAGTAGCAGCAGCTGCTGCACGGCGTCGGTCTCGTTCTCCGCGCGGACCGCGAACGCCGCGAACATCATCAGGAAACCGGTGAGCACGCGGATCGTGCCGTTGCCCCACAGCGACACCACGACGTGTCGACCCATGGGTTGGCGTTTGGGTTTGTCCGGGTGGGCGCTGATCGACGCGGGCACCTCGCCCTCGGTGACCTCCACCCACGCCGGGATGCGCAGGGCCTGGAAAGCGCCCGCCAGACAGATCACCACGGTGAACCACAGCGCGCCGGGGGAGTCGAAGATGTTGGCGAACAGGGCCGCGATCCCGCCGAGCACCGCGCCCGCCGCGAGGCCGAACACCGTCAGCCGGGCGTTGGTCTTGGCGAGGGTGATCTCCGGTGGCAGCACTCTCGGTGTGACCGCCGCCTTGAGCACGGTGAACGACTTGGACAGCACCATCTTGCCCAGCGCGGCCGGGTAGAGCAGCCAGCTGTCGAAGTTGAACGCCATGATCACGCTCATCAGCGCCTGACCGGCCGACGCGGTGCACATCGCGAGCCTGCGCCCGCGCTGCAGCCGGTCGAGCATCGGGCCGATGACCGGCGCCAGCAGCGCGAACGGCGCGACGGTGATCAACAGGTAGAGGGCGACCTTGCCTTTGCTCTCACCGCTCGCCGCGGAGAAGAACAAGGTGTTCGCCAGGGCCACGGCCAACGCCGCGTCGCCCGCGTAGTTGAACATCGTCGCGTAGGTCAGCGCGGACAGGCCGGACTTATCGGCGCCGTCGGCGTGGGCGGCGCGCTTGAACGCCGCGACCGCCTGGCTGGTCAGCTGCTTGCTGCGCAGCGCGGCGACCCGGGTGACGGTCAGCTTCTTCGGGTACTGCGGCGCGGGCGGCCGGTCGTCATGCGGCGGCTGGTCGCGCGGGGGCGGGTAGCCGCCGACGTCGCCGTAGGTCTCGTACTCGGGGTGCTCAAGCCTGCGCGTCGGGGGGCGGTGGGCCGGGATGGCGTGCGTCGGCGGTTCCTCGCGCCACGGCGGGACCGCGCGCGTCGGCGGCTCGGCGGGCGGCTGGTAGCCCCACCGCTTCTGGCCTTTCCGGGCCGCGCCGCTCGCGTCGCCCGGGCGGCCGCGGCCGGGTGGCGGGTGATCGGCGGAACCGGAGCGCATCACATGTCCATCCTGCCGTACTGGAGTGCTTCCGGGTTGTTAGACGTGCAAGGACGGCCGTGGATGCGCGACGAACGTCTCAGCCGGCGAAGCGGATGCGGAACATCTTGGGCCAGAGCTTCCCGGTCACCAGGAACTCGTCGGTCCCGGGGACGTTCGCGATGCCGTTGAGGACGTCCGCGCCCGCCCGCTGCTCGCGCGGGAACAGCGCCGAGAGGTCGGCGACACCGGTGAGCCTGCCCGACGCTGGGTCGATGCGGACGATCTGGTCGGTCTGCCACACGTTCGCGTAGACCGCGCCGTCGACGCACTCCAGTTCGTTGAGCCGCGTCACCGGACCGTCCTCACCGGCGACCCTGACCTCGCCGCGCGGCTCGAAGGTGTCCGGGTCGCGGAAGGTGAGCTTGTCGGTGCCGTCGCTCATGACCAGCCGGTGGCCGCCGTCGTCGAAGCAGAGTCCCCAGCCTTCGCCCTGGTACTCGACCCGGCGGCGTTCGGCGAAGGTCACCCGGTCCCGCTCGATGGCGACACCGTCCTGCCAGGTGATCTGCCAGATGCGGTCGCCGACGACCGTGATGCCCTCGCCGAAGAACTCCGCCGGGAGCGCGCTGCGCTGCTTCACCGCACCCGTGGTCGGGTCGGTCGCGCGGATCTCGGACTGCCCGACCAAGCCGGTGCCCTCGTAGAGGACGCCGTCGACGAGTTCCAAGCCCTGGGTGAACGCGGCGGCGTCGTGCGGCCGGTCTTCGAGCACTTCCGCCGTCAGTTTCGCCGGACTCGCGGTGGGCGGTTGGGCGGGTTCGGTGGGCGCCGAACAGCCCGCGGCGAGGCAGGCCAGGGCCAGGGAGGCGGCGAGGCGACGGGCGATCACGGTTCTAGCGTGGCATGGCTGTCGAAGGCCCGATGGCCGTGGGGCACAATCGTGCGTGATGAGCCCGATGCCAGCACAAGAAGCCGTGACCGACCCCGCGCTGCTAGCGGCGGTCGACTTCGCGCGCGCCGCCGCCCAGGAACAGGCAGGCGCGGAGGTCGGAACTCACGTCGCGGCCGAGCCTGAGGACTCCCACGCCGTCACCCACCTCTTCGAAGCCGACAAACCCGGCTACCGGGGCTGGCGCTGGGCGGTCACCATCTCAAGCGCGGGCCCGGACACGAAAGTGACGGTCAGCGAGGTCGTGCTGCTGCCCGGCCCCGACGCCCTCACGGCGCCGCCCTGGGTGCCGTGGCAGGAGCGCGTGCAGGCAGGCGACCTCGGCGTCGGCGATCTCCTCCCGACCGCCCCCGACGACCCGCGGCTCGCGCCGTCGTACCTCGGCTCGGACGACCCGCACGTCGAGGAGACAGCCCTCGAGATCGGCCTCGGCCGCCCCCGCGTCATGTCCCGCCTGGGCCGCATCGAGGCCGCGGAACGCTGGCAGGCGAGCGACTTCGGCCCCGAAGCGGACATGGCCCGAAGCGCCCCCGCCCACTGCGGCACCTGCGCCTTCTACCTGCAGATCACCGGCGCCCTCGGAGCGGCCTTCGGCGTCTGCGGGAACGAGATGGCCCCCGCCGACGGCCGCGTGGTGCACGCCGAATACGGCTGCGGCGCCCACTCGGAGGCGGAGGTCGAACAGATCTCGCCGGTCCTCGTCGCAGACCTCATCTACGACGACGCCACCCTGGACTACGAACCCGCGGAGCGAGCGGCCAAACCGGCCGCCGAAATCGCGCCCGCCGAAGCTGCGGAAGGGGATGAGTCCGAGCCCACGGCAGCCAGCACCACCGGCTCCGACCAGCAGTTTCGCCACACCGACAACGAAGAAAACGCCGCCGCCGAGCCCCAGCAAACACCCCCGCCCACCCTGGGGGGACAGCCCTTGGACAGTCTACCGGCGGATGGGGCTGCGCAGGGGGTTGTGGCCGAGCCTGTGGATGAAGCTGGCCGGCTGTGGACAAGTGGTGGCGAGGCTGCCGGAAGCGACTCGGGTGCTGGTGAGGCTGATGCGGAACCGGTGGATGGCGCGCCGGAGTCGGTGACCGCCGATCAGGTCGATGACGACTTGGCCGTGGAGGTGGCGGCGGCCGAGCCCGTGGTCGAAGAGCCGGCCAGTGAGGCTCAGGCCCCGGCTGAGATGGCTGAGGCTGTGGTGCCCGACGTGGACGAGCCTGTTGCGGGTGAGCAGCTTGCCACCGACTCCGTGGTCCCTGACGTGGATGGGTCTGGCGACGAGTCCGACCCGGTCGGGTGAGCGGGCTCGATCCGTTCGACACGGCCGCTCTGCGTGCGGCGGTGTTGTCGGCTTGGACCGCCTCACCCACCCGGTTCCGCGAGGACGCCAACGCTGAGGAAGACCTCTACCTCGGCGGCTACCGCGACCGGCTGCTCGTCGAACTCGCGCAGAACGCCGCCGACGCCGCGGAGGGCAGCGGGATCCTCCGTGTGTCCCTTGTGGACAATGAGCTTCGGGCCGCGAACACCGGCCGACCGCTGGACGCCGCCGGTGTAGCCGCGCTGGCTTCCCTGCGGGCTTCGGCGAAGGCCGGTGGGGTCGGGCAGTTCGGGGTCGGGTTCGCCGCCGTCCTCGCCGTCACCGACGCGCCGCGGGTGGTGTCGGTGGACGGGGGTGTCGCCTTCTCCGCCGACGACACGCGAGCCGCGGTGGGCGAGGTCGCGACCCTGGCCGCGCGGGTGGCTGAGCGGGCCGGGCGGGTTCCCGTGCTCAGGCTGGTCTGGCCCGTGGACGAGACGCCGCCGTCCGGGTTCGCCACTGAGGTGCGGCTGCCGCTGCGCGCCGACGTCGACGGGGCCGCGTTGCTGGCCGGGTTCGCCGAGCAGGCCGTGGACCTGTTGCTGGCCCTCCCCGGGCTGCACCGCATCGAAATCGACGACGCGGTCTGGGAACGCGCCGAGGAGCCGATCGCCGAGGCCGCCGCGCTCGAAGAACCAGCCGGTTGGGAGCAAGCCGACGAGCCGATCCCGGCCTCGCTGGACGACCCCACGTCAGCCATCACGCAGCCGGGCGAGGGCGCCCGGGTCGAGATCCGTGGCCCCGAAGGCGTCTCCGCCTGGCTCGTCTACCGCGTCGAAGGCGCCCTCGGCCAAGACATCGCCGACACCCTCGGCGTCGAAGCGCGTCCACATTGGACAGCCTGCTGGGCCGTTCCCGTTGACACTAAAGGCATCCCGCGCCCGCAGGCCGTCGACGTGCTGCACGCCCCCACCCCGACCGACGACCGGCTCTCCCTCCCGGCCCGCCTCGTGGCGACGCTGCCGATCGAGCCGACGCGCAGGCGGGTGCGCCCCGGGGCCGCCGCCGACGCGGTGTTAGCCGAGGCGGCCAAGGCCTATCCCTCGCTGGTGCGCCTGGTCGCCGACGAGTGGCGGACCAGCCTGGTGCCGCAAGCGGGTTTCCCGTTGTCCGAAGTGGACGACCGGCTTCGCGATATGCTGCTGGCCGAACTCCGGCAAGCCGAATGGTTGCCCGCCAAGGGAAAGCACCGTTCACCCGCCCGTTCGAAGGTGCTCGACGTCGAAGCCGAAGGGCTCGCCGAGCTGCTCTCCGACGTCCTTCCCGATCTCCTCGACGGTTCGCTGTCCGCCCAGCGACACACCGCTTCCCTTGCCGCACTTGACGTCCCACGCATCCGGCTGGCCGAGCTGGTCGAGCTGATCACCGGCATCACCCGCCCGCCGACCTGGTGGCGCAAGCTGTACGCCGCGCTCGCCCCGATTGTCGACACCGACCCCGGTGCGCGCGCCGAACTCGGTGGGCTCCCCGTCCCGCTGGCCGATGGCCGCACCCTGCCCGGCCCGCGCGGCACCGTCCTGCTCGACGGCGCCGCCGACCTGCTCGACCTGTTGGCGCACACCGAAGTCGGCGCCCTCCGGGTCGTCCACGCCGACGCCGCGCACCCCGTCCTGGAGAAGCTCGGCGCCCACGTCGGTGTGCCGATCGACGTGCTCGACGGGCTCCAGGAGACCGTCGAGAGCAGCCTCGACGACGCCGAGTCCGGTGTGGACACTTCCGGTCTGGTCTCGGTCGTGCTCCGCCTGGTCCGCGACTCCGGTGTCCGCGCCGGGGACAAGCCCTGGCTCGGCGCGCTGGCGCTGCCCGACTCCGTGGGTGACTGGCGCCGGGCCGACGAGCTCGCGCTTCCCGGCTCGCCCCTGCTCGACGTCCTCGATGAGGACTCGCCGGTCGGTGTCCTCAGCGCCGACCTCGCCGCCGAATGGGCGGAATCAGTCCTCATCGCCCTCGGCGTGCTCGACGCCTTCGCGCTGGTCGTCGACGAGAACCCGACCGGGCCCGACCACGACCTGGCCGACGAGGCCGACTGGTGGGACGCCAGCCCCGACCCGCCCAGCCGGGTCATCGCCGTGCGCGACCTCGACCTCGTCACCGAAGACGCCTGGCCCCGCGCGCTGGCCCTGCTCGCGAGCGAACCCGACACCTGGCGCGCCCTGCACGAAGCCGGTGGCTACACCGGCTGGTGGATCTCCCGGCACGCCGTCATCGGCGGCTCCGCCCCCGGCGAGTGGCGGATGCCCGAAGCCCGTGAACTGGCCGGGCTCTACGACGAGGTGCCCGACATCGGCGTCGACCCGCGGGTCCTCGCCGCGATCGGCGTCCGCACCGAGCTGACCATCGAGAACGCCGACGACGCCGAGGAACTGCTGGGCAGGCTCGGCGACCTAGACCGTGCGGTGAACCCAGGCACCGTGCTGCGCGCTCACGCCGCGCTCGCCGAAGCGGTTGTCGACGAGGTCATCGAACCGGCCGACGTGCGCCCGCCCGCCGGCGTCCGCACCCTCGCCGGAACCGTCAAAGACGAGTGCTCCGTCCTCGACGCCCCCTGGCTGCTCGCGGTCGTCGGCGAGGACTCGGTCATCTCCGCGGGCCCCGACTTCGCGCTCGCCGAGGCCTTGGCGGACCTGCTCGACCTGCCGCTCGCGTCCGAAGAGGTCGCCGGAGAACCCGCGCCCGCCGGGGAGTTCGTGCCCTGGGCCGACTTGGGCGCCGTCGCGGCGGCGTGCGACCTGCTCGGGGTCGACGTGCCCGAGGGCGGCGCGATGGTCCACGACAAACTCGTCATCCAGTGCGCCGACGGCGACCACCCGGCGCCGTGGTGGGTCCACGACGGCATCGCGCACTGCGAGGACACCCCGCAGGCGCTGGCCCGCGCGCTGGCCTGGACGACGGACCGCTGGCTCGACCGGCACACCCTCGCCGAACTCATCGAGGACCCGGCCAACCACCTGATCTAATCGATTTTCTGCGCGCCCCTGGAGCCACGAAGGGACGCTCGGCGCTGCCAAAACATGATCAGGGCACCTACGATGCCCAAAGCGGCGCCCGACAGGGAGGTCCACAGCCACACCCGTGGAACCGTGTCGGCGATCAGCAGGGCGACCGCGGCGAGGAACCAGAGACCGGTGCCGACGTACACGATGGGACCCAGCGCCAGCAGCCGCCCGGGCAGCGGCGGCGGCGGACGCAGAGTCTGAGTGTGTTCCTCGGCCACATCCCGGAGGTTACGGCATGGCCGAGCGCGAGCAGCACCGTGAAGCACCAGGCCCCGAAGCACCAGGCCCCGAAACGTCAGACGCGGAAGAGCCGGACCGGTCCGCCCTGGACCGCTTCTTCAAAATCAGCGAACGCGGCTCGACCCCGGCCCGCGAGGTTCGCGGCGGGCTCGTCACGTTCGTCACGATGGCCTACATCATCGTCCTCAACCCGTTGATCATCGGCAGCTTCGCCGCGGACGACGCCGCCGCCCACCGGGACCTCTTCGGTGCGATCCTGCCGGTGCACCAGGTCGCCGCCGCCACGGCGCTGGTCGCCGGTGTCCTGACCATCCTCTTCGGACTCGTCGCGAACTACCCGTTCGCGCTGGCCACCGGCCTGGGCATCAACACCCTGGTCGCGGTGACGATCGCCCCGCAGATGACCTGGCCGGAAGCCATGGGCCTGGTCGTCATCAACGGCCTGGTCGTGCTGCTCCTGGTCGTCACCGGCGTGCGGACCGTGGTGTTCAACGCCGTCCCAGGCTCGCTCAAGTCGGCCATCGCGGTCGGCATCGGCCTGTTCATCGCCCTGATCGGACTCGTCGACGCCGGGTTCGTGCGCAGGCTGCCCGACTCGGCGAACACCCCGGTCCCGGTCGGCCTCGGCATCAACGGCTCCATCGCGTCCTGGCCGACGCTGGTGTTCGTGGTCGGGCTGATCGTGATGGGCATCCTCGTCGCCAAGCGGGTCAAGGGCGCCATCCTGCTCGGCGTCCTCGCCGGCACGGTCCTCTCGATCATCATCGAGGCGATCGTCAAGGCGGGCCCGTCGCTGGGCGCCAACCCGAAGGGCTGGAACCTCGGCTACCCGTCGCTGCCCGACACCGTCGTCGGCCTGCCCGACCTGTCGCTGCTCGGCGACGTCTCGTTCGGCGCGTGGTGGCGGGTGCCCGCGATCACCGCCGCGCTGCTGGTGTTCACGTTGGTGCTGACCGACTTCTTCGACACCATCGGCACGATGACCGGTCTGGCCAAGGAAGGCGGGCTGATCAAGAAGGACGGCGAGCTGCCCAACGTCAGCAAGGCGCTGTTCGTGGACGGCCTCGGCGCGGTCGCGGGCGGTGCCGCGTCGACCAGTTCGAACACCGTCTACATCGAATCCGCCGCGGGCATCGCGGAAGGCGCGCGCACGGGTCTCGCGAACGTGGTCACGGGCCTGCTGTTCCTGTTGGCGATGTTCTTCACCCCGCTGTACCAAGTGGTGCCGATCGAGGCGGCCGCGCCGGCGCTGGTGGTGGTCGGGGCGATGATGATGGGCCAGATCCGGGAGATCGACTTCAGCGACTTCAGCATCGCGCTGCCCGCGTTCCTGACCATCGTGGTCATGCCGTTCACGTACTCGATCGCCAACGGCATCGGCGCGGGCTTCGTCAGCTATGTGCTGCTGCGCCTGGTCACCGGCCGGGCCCGCGGGGTGCATCCGCTGCTGTGGGTGGTCGCGGTCGCCTTCATCGTCTACTTCGCCATCGGCCCGATCCAGGCCGCCCTCGCGTAGTCCGGGAGTGGT
>NZ_JBOHGC010000308.1:0-6441 GCF_050699995.1 Actinokineospora sp.
CCATCGGTGGCGAGCTGCTCGACCTCGGCCACGCCGGGCTGCGGCGCGAACTGGGTGTCCTGTGTCGCGCGGAGCACGCCGACGATGACGCGCAGCTCGGTGAGGGTGCGGGTCGCCGCGTCCTCGATGATGGCCAGGGTCTCGACGGCACGCTCGGGGTGGGAAGCCGCGATGGCACGTCCTGCTTGGGCCTGGATGGCGATGCCCGAGACGTGGTGGGCGACGGTGTCGTGGAGATCACGAGCGAGCTGTTCGCGTTCGCGGGCCTTGGCTTGGTCGATGTCGCGGATGCGGACCTTCGCGCGATAGCGGGCCGCGGCGCCGAGCGTGGCGGCGAACAGGAAGACCCCGTAGCCTGCGACCGTCTCCCACAGGCTCACGGCGTCGGCGAAGCAGGCGATGGGCAGCCAGAGCAGGATGACGCCGAGACCGCTTGCGGCTTCCCGACCAGAGCCCCACCGGAACAGAGCGTAGGCCAGGATCAGCACCGCGGAGATGCTGTTCGGCAGGAGGCCTTGCGACCCGGTGAGGATTCTGACGATGTCGACGATCGTCAACGTGCCGAAGGAGACCGCAACCGCGACGAGCGGGTGCGTGCGTCGCCACAGCAGGGCGCCGAGGACCGCGAGCACCGCGAGCAGCAGCAGCGGGCGTGGCGCCAGGTCCTGGCGAAGCACCACTTCCACCACGGACCAGCTGGCCAGAACTGCGACCAAGGCCCAGTCCCGCAGCCCCCGGTCCGGGGCATTCGTGGGTCGAGGTTCGACCCACAGCGAGCGGAGTGCGTTGGTGGCCATCTGATCAGCCTAGACAGCCCGCGTGCTCGGTGTATCCGCCGAAAGTACAAGAGCTCGGCTGTGCCAACGGCCAGGTCGAATCAGGCTCCGGGACTGATGTGCCCGCCGCCGGCATCCGTGAAGGTGGAAGCACCCACCCAATCAAGCCAGGGAGCATTGTGATGAGAACGCCTCAATCCCACACCGCACTAGAGAATCCGCCGTCCCAGAGCACGCTGGAAGATCTGCGCCTGCCCGT
Organism: Actinokineospora sp.; assembly: GCF_050699995.1. Taxonomy (GTDB): domain Bacteria; phylum Actinomycetota; class Actinomycetes; order Mycobacteriales; family Pseudonocardiaceae; genus Actinokineospora. Next base: position 1,036 of record NZ_JBOHGC010000308.1, read on the forward strand.
GCAGGCCAAGCTCGCAGCAGCATGGACCAGCTTCATGTTCCTCTACATCTACGTCGACTACCTCGCCCTGTACAAGCCCGGCTTCCTCGACGAGATCCTGGCCGGCATCGTCCACGAGTTCGACACCGGCCCAACATTTGTCGCCCTTGCGCTCACGCTCATGGCCATCCCGATCCTCATGATCCTGCTCTCTGTGACACTGCCCGCCCGTGTCAACCGCACGATCAACCTCGTCGTGGCAACGCTCTACATCCCCGTCTCGATCTACAACGTGGCAGGGGAGGAGTCCTGGAGCTACTCCTACTTCTACGGCTTCTCCATCGGACTCGAGGTGCTGCTCCTGGCCTTCATCCTGCGCTCCGCCTGGACCTGGCCACGCCGCACCGCATAACCGGCGACCCTGGCAGCCAGCCTCGACAGCGAGCCACTCCACAGGCCGCAGCAGGTGTGACTGCCCGCCCGTGCCCGACCATCCTTCGCTCGCGCCACCCGCGGGCACGGTCATCCGTCTCGTTCACCGCAAGTACTCAACTGAGCAGGTGTCCGGCATCGCTCGGCTGAAATGCGCTGCTCGTGCGAGAGCATCGGTCGGGCGGCGGTGGGAGGGCATGGTCCGGGTCGTTGTGGCCAGTTGACGGGTTCGACAGCTGTGGTCAGGTAGGGCGATAGCGCCGGTTCGGGCGAGACCCACTCACTGCTTGACCAGGTGTTGAACTCCTTGATGCCGCGCCATTCGGGCGGTTTCGTGGTGGTGTTCGCCGAGATTTCGAGCGCCGAGGCGAACTGCTCCATCTTGCGGGACCAGTCGCGGATGACCACGGGGTTGAGGGTGCGGTGGTGCGGCATCATGTCGCCGCCGCGGTGGTGCAGGCCGAACCAGTGGGCGCTGTGTCGGCGCTTGTTGTCGCTGTCTTGGGCCGGCTTGCGGAATGTGTGTCCGCCGAAGGTCCTGAGGCTGCGGTAGTCGGTATTGGGAAGGCTTGACGGTTGCCGGCAGCCCTGTTCCATCCAGTGTGCGATCGGGTCTTTGACCACGATCGGCCGGTAGTCGGGTTGCCCGAGACGGCGTCCGATCGTGGCGGTGAGTGCCTGCTGGTCGTCCGGTCCGCCGGCGGCCAGGCGCCGCCGGCGCAGCGGGCCGATCAGCTCGGCGACCGCGATGGCTCCGGGGTAGGTCGCGGCGAAAATCCGGGACGTGCTGAACGTGTCGGCCGTGGTGCCGGGCGGGATAAGCAGGTCGGCGCGGCGGTTCCAGTCGTGCCAAGTGTCGGTGTCGATGACAGTGTTGGCGTCGGTGAGGTTCCAGCGGTGAGCGCAGATCAGGAATCCGGTCAGCCCCGCGTCGAAGGTCGCGGCCGGGCCGATGCGGCGAAGCAGCCGCAGGTGCCGGTGTTGCGCGGCGACGACCTCGGGCAGCTCGGCCAGGCTGGGTTGCGGGTGGTCAGCCTGGTCGGGCGGGCCGATCCAGACCTGGTGGCGGGTGCAGACGTAGTGGTGGTGGGCCAGCAGGTGCAGGACCGGCCCGCCGGGGTGGCGGGCGTCGCAGCGCCGGCAGCACCCAACGCATCACCGAATACGCCCGCCTCGGCTTCGCCATCGAACAAGATGTTCCCGAACCAGTGCACGCCGCGTACCAGCGGCTCGTCGACGCGGGCTTCACCAACAGGCTGATCTAGCTACGGACGCCTTCTGCTAACGGATCCGCAAGGCCAGGAACAGGTCCACCCGATCCTCCAAAGAGGACAGTGACCGCCCGGTCAGTTCCTCCACCCGCTGCATCCGATACCGCAACGTGTTGACATGCACGTGCAGCAACTCGGCAGTCCGCTGCCAGGACCCCGAACAATCAAGGAAAACCTGCAACGTCGACACAAGCTCCGAGTTGTGCGACGAGTCGTAGCGAAGAACCGGGCCCAGCACCCGCGTGCGAAAAGTCTCCCGCACATCGTCGGGCACCGACGCGATCAGCAGCATGTGCGAGTCGACTTCATCGGCCGTCGCCACCGCCACCCGCGCGGGGCGCAGCTCAGCGAGCCCCCGCACATGGCGGGCCTCATCGATCGCCCCCCGCAGCGCCACTGAGCCCTGTGCGGGTCCACTGACTCCGATCACCAGTCGGCGCCTGCCCATCGCTCGTTCCAGCCGGTCGCCCGCTCCCCGCAGCAGGCGGGCGACCGAAGGGGCGTGCGCGGCCGAACCCACCGGGATCAGCGCGACCGTCTCCGATCCCACCCGTGCCACCATCAGCGACGGAAACACCGGCCCCAACTGCTCGTCGAGCAGCGCACGCGGCACGTCGACCGGCCCCGTCATCCCGTGCGCCGACACCACCACCGCGACGAACGCCGCCTCCGGTTCCAGGTCCGCCGCCCGCAGCCGGGCCGCCAGTTCGACCGGGTCCCGCACCGCCGAGGTGACCAGCGGAATGATCTGGTCGCCGAACCGGTGCCGAGCCCGAGACCCTTCCTCGGTCCGCGACCGCTCCACCCCGGCCAGGCTCGCCAGTTCCATCACCGATTCCCGAGCCTCGCGCGGCCACTGGTCGTGCGCCCCCTCGCACGCCAGGAACCATCCGACCAGGCCGCGCGCGCCGACCGGGAACACGCTCATCCGCCGGTCGCCGGACAGCCGAACCACCGCCGGGACCTGTTGTGCGGTAAGAAAAGCGCGCACCAATGTGTCCACATCAGACTCGTCGAGGGCGGCCGCTGAGGCGATCTGCCGCCCCGACGTGGACAGCAGCGCGCACGGGATGTCGTTGTCCTGTGACCACACGCGCACCAGGCCTTCGAGGCCGTCGCCCTCCGCGATCGCGTTGACCAGCCGCCGCCGCTTGCTCAGCACGCCGGCGATGCCGCTGCCGCTCTCCTCGGCGAGCCGACGACTCACGTCCTCGGTGACGGTCGCGAAGGAGATGTCGATCGGCACCTCGATCAGGGTCACCCCATGCCTGCGGCATGCCTCGACCAGGTCGAGGGGGATCTCGCCGTAGACGGCGTCGCCTGCGGCGACCGCGGCCACGTCGGCGGCGGCGACGGCCGCGGCGAAGGTCTCCGAGTCCTCCGGGCCGCGCCGCCAGATCAGGCCGGTGAGCACCAGTTCGCCGCCGCTGAGGTACCGGCCGGGGTCGAGCAGGTCGGTTGTGTAGACCCAGCGGATGGGTCGGTCCAGCGACTCCTCGCCCGCCAGCACGGTGAGCGCCAACTCAGGTTTGTCGACCAGATCGCGGACCCGCATCCACCAAGCCTAGTTGGAGGATCCTCCAAATGGGGCGCTCCACATCGGACTTGTTTCGTGGTCGCCGCCCCTAGGCCCCCACCCCCGCGAACTGGTGTGCTTCTGCTCACAGCGACACGAGATCGAGGAGACCACCGCGATGACCGCAACACCCGGCCTGACCTGGCTCAACGGCCTGGCACCGGAGGACGCCGAACGGGAATTGCGCACCTGCTGCGCGTCCCGCACGTGGGCGGGGAAGGTCGCGGCCGGGCGGCCGTACACCACCCTCTCCGCTGCGGCGTACGCGGCGGACACCGCGCTCGACGACCTCGGCTGGGCCGATATCGAGGAGGCGCTCGCCGCGCACCCCCGCATCGGCGACCGTGCCAGTGGCACTGACCGGGAGGCCGCCTGGTCTCGTGGCGAGCAGTCCGCCGCGACCCAGGCGGCCAGTCGGACCCTCCAGGACGTGGCCGAGGGCAACCGGGCCTACGAGGAGCGCTTCGGGCACGTGTTCCTGATCTGCGCGACCGGGCTGGCCGCGGAGGAGATCCTGGCGAACCTGCGGGGCCGGCTGGGCAACGACGAGGCCACCGAGCGCGGTGTGGTGCACGCCGAGCTCCGCAAGATCACCCACCTGCGGTTGCGCAAGTTGGTGACCATCCCGTGAGCCTTTCCACGCATGTCCTGGACAGCACCCGCGGGCGTCCGGCCGCGGCGATGTCGGTGCGGCTGGAGTCCCCGGAGGGCACCACGACCGCGGTCACCGACGCGGACGGCCGGGTCCGTGACTTCGGCCCGCTGACCGCCGGGACGCACCGCCTGGTGTTCGACACCGGCGCCTACTTCACCGGCCTCGGGGTGCCCGCGTTCTACCCCGAGGTCGTCATCACCCACAGCATCGACGACCCCGAGCAGCACTACCACGTTCCGCTGCTGCTCTCCCCATTCGCCTACTCGACCTACCGAGGGAGCTGATCCCATGGCCATCATCTTGGGCCCCAACCAGTACGGCAAGGCCGAGACCCGCGTGGTGCACGTGACCCGCAACGGCTCCGTGCACGAGATCAAGGATCTCAACGTCAGCGTCGCCCTCGGCGGCGACATGACCGACACGCACCTCACCGGCGACAACTCCAAGGTCCTGCCGACCGACACGCAGAAGAACACGGTGTTCGCCTTCGCCAAGGAGCACGGTGTCGGCGAGATCGAGGAGTTCGGCCTGCGGCTGGCGAAGCATTTCGTCGACTCGCAGCCCACGATCCACACCGCGCGGGTGGCGATCGAGGAGTTCGCGTGGGAGCGGCTGTCGGTGGGCGGCGCGCCCGCCCCCCACTCGTTCCAGCGTTGCGGCGTGGAGACCCGCACCGCCACCGTCACCTATGACGGCACGAACGCGTGGGTGGTGTCCGGGCTCAAGGACCTGGTGGTGCTGAACTCGACCGCGTCGGAGTTCTGGGGATATATCCGCGATCCGTACACCACGCTGCGCGAGACCGCCGACCGTGTGCTGGCCACGGCGGTCACCGCGCGCTGGCGACACGCCTCGCAGGACAGCGACTGGGGCAAGTCCTACGCCGAGGCCCGGCAGCACCTGGTGGAGGCGTTCGCCGAGACGCACAGCCTCTCGCTGCAGCAGACCCTCTACGCGATGGGTCAGCGGGTGCTGGAGAACCGCCCGGAGGTGGCCGAGGTGCGGCTGACGCTGCCGAACAAGCACCACTTCGTCGTCGACCTCTCGGCGTTCGACCTGGACAACGACAACGAGGTGTTCTTCGCCGCAGACCGCCCCTACGGGCTGATCGAAGGCACCGTGCTCCGCGACGACTCGCCGGAGCCGGGTCCGGCCTGGAGCGAATGATGGAGTTCTTCAAACCCGCCACCTGGTCCGAGGCGCTGGCCATCAAGGCCGAGCACCCGGACGCCACCCCGATCGCGGGTGGCACCGACATCATGGTCGAGCTGAACTTCGACGTGCGCCGCCCGGGTGCGCTGCTGGACCTGACCGAGATCGCCGAGCTGCGGGAGTGGGCCGCGGTGGGCGACGGGTTCCGCGTCGGGTCCGGGGTCAGCTACGCGCGGATCATCGAGGAGCTGGGCGCGTCGCTGCCCGGTCTGGCGATGGCCGCGCGCACGGTCGGGTCGCCGCAGATCCGCAACCGGGGCACGGTCGGCGGCAACCTCGGC
>NZ_JBOHGC010000309.1:0-1846 GCF_050699995.1 Actinokineospora sp.
CCCCACGAGAGCCCGGATTCGCGTGGGAGCACTTCAACGGCTAACCGAGCCGACCAATCCCGCCCGCGCCGAACTGCACCCGGCCAGTCTCGGCCACCGACGCACCATCAACAAGGACTACTGATGCCCCTCGGGCACGCGACACCACCGATGCGCGCTTAGCTTGAGTTTTAACCGGCCATTGTGGACGCGTTTGTGGTCGTGGGCTTGGTTCGGTGTGTCGCTGGGACATGTGGGCGGCCACCCTCGATCCTTTGGAGTGCTGAAGCTTCGAAGGTGCAGGAGGGTGGCCGTGGGGCCGACTATGCCAGGGTTATGGGCGGTGGTCGAGACTGATCCGGTTGCGTGCCACGGGAGGCTGATCGCCTTCCGGCTCGGGTTGTATGCGTGTCTCGGGCGGCGTGGCGACGCGTTGTTCGACCTCGTCGATGCGGTGCTGACCGCGGGCGGTCCGGTGGGTTCGCTGGTTGGGTTGTCGGAGGAGAAGGCGTTCCGCAGGGGGCACGGCGCGTTGTATGACGCGCTGGCCTGTGGCGGGGTTGACACCGGGATGTTGGCCGGGCTGATCGCCTCGTCGTGGCGGCCGGTGGATGCGGGTCCGGTGAAGATCGCGGTGGACGTGTCGCCGTGGCCGCGCCCGGACGCGGTGACCTCGCCGGGGCTGTGCCATTGCCATACCTCGTGCCGGTGCGACGGGACCCGCAAGACCGTTCCAGGCTGGCCGTTCTCCTTCGCGGCCGGGTTGGAGTGGGGTCCCTCGTCGTGGACGGCGTTGCTCGACGCGGTGCGCATAGATCCCGGTGACGACGCCACGGTGGCGACGTTCGAGCAGGTCAAGCGGGTGATCGGGAGGCTGTCGGCGGCCGGGGCGGTGGCCGGGCGGCCGGCCGCGGTGTTCGCGTTCGACTCCGGTTATGACCTGACCCGCATCGCCTGGCTGGCTGCCCAGGACGGCCTGGACGTCCAGATCCTGGGCCGGGTCCGGTCCGACCGGGTGTTCTACGGCCCGGCCCCGGCCGCGCGGGTCGACGGCAAGCCGGGACGGCCACCGCGGCACGGCGCGCGGTTCGCACTCGCCCTCCCGGACACGCTGCCGGCTCCCGATGAGCGCATCGATGCGACCAGCCGGCGTTACGGCGCGGTGCAGGTCACCGCGTGGCACGGCCTGCACCAGAAGCTGGGCAGGCAGGCCGGATGGCAGCACCACACCGGTCAACTGCCGGTCCTGGGCGGCACCGTGATCCGTGTTCAGGTCGAACGCCTGCCCGGTGACCGCGCGCCCAAGCCGGTGTGGCTGTGGCACCACGCCCCCGGCAGCGGCCTGTTCGACCTGGACCTGCTGTGGAAGACCTACCTGCGGCGCTTCGACATCGAACACACCTTCCGGCTGCTCAAACAGACCCTGGGCTGGACCGCCCCGCAAATCCGCACCCCCGCCCAGGGCGAACGCTGGACCTGGCTGATCGTCGCCGCCCACACCCAGCTGCGCCTGGCCCGTGCGCTCACCGGCGACCTGCGCCGGGCCTGGGACAAGCCGATCCCCGCCGGGCAGCCGATCACCCCCGGACGCGTCCGCCGAGGTTTTCCCATCCTGCGCCGGAAGCTGGGCACCCCGGCCAGAAGACCGAAACCCACCGCGCCAGGCCCCGGCCGTCCCCGAGGCAGCACCCGACCCCCACGAAGGCGCTACCCAGTCGGAAAGAACAAGCCCACAACAGACACCTCCCCGCCCAGCACCGCCGACCAGGAAGGTTAAAACTCAAGCTTAGAGCGCCCGCCAATAGGCACGGCCGAGCGAGGCGGATGCCAGGCGTCGGTCCGGCAAGGCGGAGGAGGAGGTCATGCC
>NZ_JBOHGC010000310.1:0-2440 GCF_050699995.1 Actinokineospora sp.
AAAGACTGGGTGTCCAACGGAGTTCCTGTGCTTCAGTGATCTTGGTCGACACTGTTGTAGCAGGAACTCCGTTGCCCATTTCAACCCGTTGACAACCCCACCCAATCCTTAACTACACGGCCTTGGAACTAGTCCGCCTCCCGGGAATTTGTGTTGGGGTCACCTGGCGGGTGACGAAGCGGACTGGTGGGTGACCGTCGTCGGTTTTCGTCACGGTCCCCTTGGGTGTGGTTCGTAGCGCAGCCGGGTTGTGACAGGACGTGGTCGCGCGCCGCGGTTCGGGCCGACTCGGTGGACGGCCCGAACCGTGCCGCTATCGATGCGCCTCGGGTAGCCGCTCGATGTCGGACGGTTACCGCGGGACAACGGCCCAGTAGACGATCAGGGCGCTCAGTCGAGCAGAACGCGAATCCAGACCTCGGCATGCCGTTCGACGTGCTCGGCCTTGCCTCGCCGGGACCGATCCCGGATCAGCTTGCCGAGCACCACATCGCCCTCCACGGAGCGGACTTCAGCGCGGGTTCGGGCCGGCGGGCACCGGAGGCGGCGTCGGCTGCTGCGACTTCCAGAACTCGCGGGCCACCACCACGACCACCGCCGTGTCCAACAGCGCGAACACCGCCAACCCCACCGACGACGTGCGGACCGCGCGGATCGCCTCGTAGGCGACCAAGGCGCTCAGGAGCAAGCAGGCCAACGGGTACACGCGCACCGCGCGGCGGTGGAGGGCGTAGGCCAGGCCGAGTTTCACCACGCCGTGCAGCAGCAGGAAAACCACGGCGAACGTTCGGCCGCCCTCCGCCGCGCGGGTGAGGTCGTCGGCGATGGCGCCGCTGTGGTCGCCCAGCAGGTCGCGGCTGACGACCGCGTTGGCGATGCCGCTGATCACCGCGGGCGGGACCGCCGCCAGCAGCAGCGCGGCGAGGACCTGCACGGCGCCGTCGAGGCTCTTGACCATCACGGCCAGGCTGAACAGGGTGGACCTGGTACGCGTCGGGCTGCTCACCCGTTCAGCATGCCGTCGGCGGCGACCTTGTGTCAGCTCAATCGAGCCTTTGCTCAAGCACTTGCCCTTGCCAGTCGTCCACACTGAACTTGTCCGTCGGGGTGAACCCGTTCCGCACGTAATAGTCGACCAGCCGACCCTCGGCCCCCGCCCAGCAGTCGACGCGCAGCAGCTTGATGCCTGCCGCCCGGGTGTGCGACCGGGCGAAGTCGATCAGGTCGGACCCGATCCCGCGGCCGGCGAGCCTGCGGGAGGTGATCAGGAACCGGATGTAGACCTCCGGCTCGTCGACCGGTGGGATCGGTTCCGGGGGGTCGCCCAGCACCAGCGCGCCCGCAGGCGCGCCGTCGGACTCAGCCATCCACAGAAGCCCGCTCTCGGCCATCGCCCGCACCCGGGCCACCCGCTTCGGCTGTGCCGACCAGGGCTCCGCGCCCCACTGCTCACTCTGGCCACGCGCGACCATCCACACCACCGCCTCGTCGAGGAAGGCGAGCATGGTGTCGGCATCGGCGGGACCGCCAGGTCGATCACCGGGACTCCTTTCGCTGGATGCTGTGCCGGGTCGGGGGAGCGCTCGTGGGGTCCTCGGGCCAGCGGTGCTTCGGATACCGCCCACGCAGCTCCGCGCGCACCTGCGGGTAGCCGGTCGTCCAGAATCCGGCGAGATCGCCCGTCACCGCCGTGGGTCGGCCTGCGGGTGAGAGCAGCCGCAGGACGACCGGGACCCGGCCGTCGACCACGGTCGGGCTCTCGGTCCACCCGAACACCTCCTGCACCTTCACCGGCAGCGCGGGCCGGTCGCCGCTGTAGTCGACCCGGATCTTCGACCCCGAGGGCACCTCGATCCGCTCCGGCGCGAGCTCGTCCAGCCGGGTCGCGGCCGGCCAGGGAAGCAGCGTCCGGAGGGCGGCGGTCATGTCCACGCGGCCGAGGTCGGCGCGGTTTCGGGCGTTGCCGATCCAGGTCTCGGCGGCGGCCAGCAGGGCGTTGTCGTCCACCGCCTGCCACGGGTCACCCAGGGTCCGGTGCAGAAGGTCGAGCCGGGCGCGCAAAGCGAGGGCACGCTCGTCGAGGCGGACCAGGCCGAGCCCGTGTCTGCGCAGCCCTTCCTGGATGGCCGCGCGCACGTCCTGCGCGGGCGGCTTCGGCAACGGCCGCTCGTGCAGCATGATCGCGCCCAGCCTGCGGATCCGCCGCGCCACCACGTCGTCGACCCACACCACCTCGTCCACTGTGGACACGAGGGTGGGCGCCGCCGCGACGGCGAGTTCCTCGTCGGCCCGGGCCTGCCAGGCGGAGAGCGCCACGCCCGTGAGGATCGCGATCTCCACCGCCCGCGCGGCGCGCTGCCGGCCTCCGCCGGCGAAGCCCGCATCGAGCCGGCTCGCCCAGCGGACCAGCGACGCGGCATCGAGACCCATCACCCAGTGT
>NZ_JBOHGC010000311.1:0-11654 GCF_050699995.1 Actinokineospora sp.
GTGTGCGGCTTCGGTTGGCGGACGGTCGGGAACTGGTGGACGGGATGTCCTCCTGGTGGGCGGCCATCCACGGGTACCGCAACCCCGTCCTCGACGCCGCCCTGGCCGAGCAGGCCGGGAAGATGAGCCACGTCATGTTCGGCGGCCTCACCCACGAACCCGCCGTTCGGCTCGCCGCGAGGCTGGTCGAGGTCACCCCGGCCCCGCTCCAGCACGTCTTCCTCCGCGATTCCGGCTCGGTCGGTGTCGAGGTCGCCATCAAGATGTGCCTGCAGTACTGGCGGTCGCTGGGGCAGGCGGGCAAGACCAAGTTGCTGACCTGGCGCGGCGGCTACCACGGGGACACGTTCAGCCCGATGAGCGTGTGCGACCCGGACGGCGGCATGCACAGCCTGTGGCGTGGTGTCCTGCCCGTCCAGGTGTTCGCGGACGCGCCGCCCGCCGAGTTCGAGCACGACTACGTCGCCCACCTCGCGGCCGTCATCGAGGAGCACGCCGACGAACTCGCCGCCGTCATCGTCGAGCCGGTCGTGCAGGGCGCGGGTGGGATGCGCTTCCATGACGCCCGCTACCTGCATGTCCTGCGCGAGCTGTGCCTCACCCACGACGTCCTGCTCGTCTTCGACGAGATCGCCACCGGTTTCGGCCGCACCGGCGAACTCTTCGCCGCCGACCACGCGGGTATCAGCCCGGACGTGATGTGCGTCGGCAAAGCCATGAGCGGCGGCTACCTGAGCATGGCCGCCACCCTCTGCACCTCCCGGGTCGCCGACGGCATCTCCCAGGGTGAGGTGCCGATCCTCGCCCACGGCCCCACGTTCATGGGCAACCCGCTGGCCTCGGCGGTCTCGCTGGCGTCCATCGACCTGCTGGTGAGCCAGGACTGGCGAAGCACCGTGAAACGGATCGAGTCCGAGCTGACCTCAGGCCTGGCCCCAGCCCGGGACTTGCCCCACGTTCGCGATGTCCGTGTCCTGGGCGCTATCGGCGTGGTGCAACTCGACCACCCGGTCGACATGGCCGCCGCGACCAGGGCCGCCACCGACGCGGGCGTCTGGCTGCGACCGTTCCGGGACCTGATCTACACCATGCCGCCGTTCATCAGCACCACCGACGACGTCGCCATCATCACCGAAGGCGTCATGGCCGCCGCCCAAGCCGGCTAGCGCACCGCTAGGCGACGGGAAGCCCCAAAGCGTCGGCCAGTTCCGCATTCGTCGGCTCGACCAACACATCCCCACCCGGCAGCACCACAACCGGAATGTTCTTCCGCCCACCCGCCAGTTCCACCGCGCGATCCCGCGCCGTGGAGTCCTGCTCGACGTCGATCTCGTCGAACGGGACACCGTTCGCGGTCATCCAGGACTTCGCCCGGCGGCAGTCGCCGCACCAGTCCGCGCTGTAGATGAGGACTTGATTGTTCACGGGTTCGACACTAACCGAGGAGGGCGGGTGACTACGTCACTACCAGTTGCCAGGTCTAACCTGTCCTCCCGTGAGTGTCCTCGTGATCACCGGGACCGGCACGGGCGTCGGCAAGACCGTCGTCACGGCCGGGATCGCCGCGCTCGCGTTGCGGTCGGGCCGTCGTGTCGCTGTGCTCAAGCCCGCTCAGACGGGGGTGGCCGCCGGTGAGCCGGGCGACCTCGACGACGTGCGCAGGCTCGCGGGCGAGCTGACCACCCGGGAGCTTCGCCGCTTCCCCGACCCGCTTGCCCCCGACACGGCCGCGCGGCGCGTCGGGATGCCCGCGGTGCGGCCATCGGAGATCGCGCAGGTCGCGGGGGAGTTGGACGACACCCACGACCTCGTGCTGATCGAGGGCGCGGGCGGCCTGCTGGTCCGCTTCGACGACGCGGGCGGCACCCTGGCCGACGTCGCCTGGTCGCTGGGCGCGCCCGTCGTGATCGTCGCCGAGGCTGGGCTGGGCACCCTCAACGCGACCGCGCTGACCGCCGAGGCGCTGCGTGGCCGCGGCATCATCTGCGACGGCGTCGTCGTCGGCTCCTGGCCCACCGAGCCCGACCTCGCGTGCCTGCACAATCTCGAAGACCTGCCCGTCGCCGCGGGCGCCCCGCTCATCGGGGTCGTGCCCGCGGGCGCCGGAGCGCTTGACGCGGCCGACTTCGCCCTGGTGGCCCGCACGTCCCTCGCGCCCCGGCTGGGTGGGGACTTCGACGCGGACGAGTTCGCCAAAGAGCTCACCGCCGGGACCCCGCCTGGGGCGTGAGGAACATCGCTGACGAGTCCGTCCGCCATGAGGCAGACTGCTGCGGACCGGACTCACTAGGAGGAACAACGTGACGGCTACCGCCGAGCACACCAAGGACAGCCCGATCACGGGCGACATCCTGACTGTCGCGCGCGAACAGGTTCTTGACCGCGGCGTCGGTCTGTCCGAGGACCAGGTGCTGCAGGTCCTCCGGCTCGGTGACGACCGACTCGACGACCTGCTCGCGCTCGCCCACGACGTGCGGATGAAGTGGTGCGGTCCCGAAGTCGAGGTCGAGGGCATCGTCAGCGTCAAGACCGGCGGCTGCCCCGAGGACTGCCACTTCTGCTCGCAGTCGGGCCGCTTCCCGACCCCGGTGCGCTCCGCGTGGCTCGACATCCCCGGCCTGGTCAAGGCCGCCCGCGAGACCGCCGATTCCGGCGCGACCGAGTTCTGCATCGTCGCCGCCGTGCGTGGCCCCGACGCCCGCCTCCTCGCGCAGGTCCGCGACGGCATCAAGGCCATCCGCGAGTCCGGCAACGACATCCAGATCGCCTGCTCGCTGGGCATGCTCACGCAGGAGCAGGTCGACGAGCTCGTCGCGATGGGCGTGCACCGCTACAACCACAACCTCGAGACCGCGAAGTCGCACTTCCCGCAGGTGGTGACCACGCACTCCTGGGAGGAGCGCTGGGACACCCTGCGCATGGTGCGCGAGGCCGGTATGGAGGTCTGCTCCGGCGGCATCATCGGCATGGGCGAGACCGACGAGCAGCGCGCCGAGTTCGCCGTGCAGCTCGCCGACCTGGACCCGCACGAGGTCCCGATGAACTTCCTCATCCCGCAGCCCGGCACCCCGTACGAGAAGTACGAGCCGATCGAGGGCAAGGACGCCCTGCGCGTCGTCGCCGCGTTCCGGCTGGGGCTGCCCCGCACGATGCTGCGCTTCGCCGGCGGCCGTGAGCTGACCCTGGGCGACCTCGGCGCGGAGAAGGGCATGCTCGGCGGCGTCAACGCGATCATCGTCGGCAACTACCTGACGAACCTCGGCCGCCCGGCCCAGCAGGACATCGACATGCTGGCCGACCTGAAGATGCCGATCAAGGCGCTGAGCGACTCGCTATGACGTTCTGCGTGCACTGCGGCCGACCGCCCGCGGACGGGGACCACACCCCGTGCCGCGGCGGCCGCGCCGCCCTGGAACCGCCGCGCTTCTGCGGCGAGTGCGCCCGCCGGATGATCGTCCAGATCACCCCCGCGGGGTGGTCCGCGCGCTGCAGCCGACACGGCGAGTCGACCAGCGCGGGCACGCTTGCCCTGACCGACTAGGCTCGCGCGCAGCGTCAGGCGTCGTGAGCGGAGGTCAGGAGTGACGGAACAGCCCGTCGAATCAGGGCAGCACGTCGACTCCGACGGCTCTGCAGTGCGTACCGAACCCTCGGTGTACGGACCAGAGTTCCCGATCTGGCACCGCCCGGCGCCCCGGGTCGTCGTCAAGGCGGACCTGCTTCCGGCGATCAGCATCCTGTCGTTCGTGTCGCTGTTCGGCATGGTGATCGGCTGGCTGTGGTCGCGCCTGGCCCCGGCGCAGCTCGTCGTCGTCGGCGAGGCGGGCAAGCTGTTCAACGTGCGCGGGGAGAGCCTGCACCGCTTCCACGACCTGGTGTTGTTCGTGCTCCTGGGGCTCGGCGCGGGCATCGTCACCGGCGCGGGTGTGTGGATGCTGCGCGAGCGGCGCGGTCCCGTGGTCATGCTGGCCGCCGTGATCGGCTCCGCCGTGGCGGCCTGGCTGGCCGCGCAAGTCGGCGTCTCGTGGGCCGAGGCCCGGTTCATGGTGACCGGCGCCCCGAAGGTCGGCGACGTCGTCGCGGTCGCCCCGCGTCTGGAGTCGCTGTGGGCCGTCATCGCCTGGCCGCTGGGCACGGCGATGGCCTACGGCCTGACCGCCGCGTGGAACGGTCACGACGACTTGGGCCGCCGCCTCGGCTAGGTCACGGTCGAGTCGAGGCGGTCAACACCGAGCACCGCGATCGTGGGCCGCGCATTCGCCTCAGTCATGCGCAAGGCCAGCCACCCACCGCGAGTCCCCACCCCCCGACAACGACTTCCCAATTCCCGACCGCGAGTTCTCATTTCGCGAGGAGCGCCCCGCATGCCGGCGCGCCTCGGTGGTCGCGAGTGGGAACTCACTGTCGTGAGTTGGGAACTCACTGTCGTGAGTTGGGAAGTCGTTGTCGTGAGTTGGGGACTCGCGGGTTAGTCTTCGGTCGCCCAGCTGGGCTGACAATGGGGCTCTGCCCGCCCTCGGCGGTCCTCGCGTGGTCTGCCTGGGGCTGCGACCACGCACCGCAGGCCAGTCACCAGCGATTTGACCGTTGGCTCGGGTTCGTGGCGGGTCTATTTCGAGCTAGTTCAGGCTCAGTGGTGAGGTGAATTCTGTTGGGGGAGCGGGGACCGCGCGCAAGGCCGTGAGCAAGCCGGTCTCGCGGTTGAGCAGGCGGATGACCATCCGCAGCCGGTGCAGCGGCCTGGTTTCCTCCAGCAGGTGCTGCCGGTCCTCCAGGGTCAACAGGCAGTCCGCGGCGAGGGCGTGCGCCAGTTCGCGGATGTCGGTGTCGTCGGCGGGCTCGTCCCAGTCCTCGCTCTGCCACGCGGCGTCGCAGTAGCGCCGGTGCGCGGACCGTGCGGCCTCGGCGAGCATCTTCACCGACTCGGCCGGAGCCGTCGGCGCGGGGATGTCCGGGATCCACTCCACCTGGCCGATCAGGTACGGCGCGCTCGTCGAGTCCAGTTCGAGCAGCCGGAACCGCCGGTCGCCGGTGGAGACGATGTCGAACCGGCCGTCGGGCAGCCGCTTGGCCTGGCGCAGCGCCGCCGAGCAGCCGATCTCCTGCAGCTGCGCCATGTCGGTGATCTCGTGGTGCGACGATGGCCGCATCGCGATCACCCCGAACCGCCGGTCCGGCACGGTTCCGGTGACCAGGTCGACCGTCAGCTGCCGGTATCGCGGTTCGAAGATGTGCAGCGGCATGTTCGCACCCGGCAGGAGCACGGCCTGAAGGGGAAACAGGGGAAGCGAATCAGCCACGCGGACCACGCTACGACGAAGCGGCCCGCTCCGCTGTCCGATGGGTCACGGTTAGTTCGTACGGCCTATCGCTCCGTCACCGGCTGGTGGTCGCAGCACCGCGAACGGGTCGGTCACCGCCATTCGGGTGTCGGCGAAGCGGAACTGCGCCGCGGGCCTGCCACCCGCCCGGCCCGGCTTGGCCGTCTCACCGGTCGGGACGAGGAGCCCGCGGCGGGCGAGGACCCGCTGCAGGTTGGTCGCCGACACGCGGTAGCCCAGCGCCGCGGAGTAGAGCTCACGCAGCTCGGAGATCGTGAACGCGGGCGGCGCGAGGGCGAAGCCGATGTTCGTGTAGGACAGCTTCGACCGCAGCCTGCTCTGGGCCCGCGACGCGATCGTCTCGTGGTCGAAAGCGGTGGGGGGCAAGGCGTCGAGGGTATGCCAGGCGGTGTCCGGCGGCAGTTCGGGGTCCAGGTGGGATGGGACCAGACAGAGGAACGCGGTGGCCACGACCCGCGGTCCCGGAACCCGGTCGGGCGCGCTGAAAACCGCCAGCTGTTCGACGTGGGAGACCTTTCGCACATCGACTTTCTCGGCCAGTTGCCGTCGAATCGAGGCCTCGACATCCTCGTCCGCGCGCAGCCTGCCACCGGGCAGTGACCACCTGTGCGCATGGGGTTCCATCGCGCGCTCCCACAGCACCACCTGCAGTGATCCCGCTCTCACCCGGAGCACCGCGGCCAGGACTTCATGCGCGAGGGCCGTTGTGCCGGTGGTAGCATCCGTCATGTTTTCGATTCTAAGGCGAAAACCTCTGGATCGGAAATCTGACCAACGAGGAGGCCCGATGACCGCGGAACTGATCGACCTGACCCCCTATGGCGGGGTGGAGCCGAACAGCGCGTGGCGGGACGAAGTGCGCAGGCTGGCCAAGCAGCGCGACGCCGTGCTGCTGGCGCACAACTATCAGCTCCCGGAGATCCAGGACATCGCCGACCACACCGGCGACTCCCTGGCCCTGAGCCGGATCGCCGCGCAGAGCACCGCGTCCACGATCATCTTCTGCGGCGTGCACTTCATGGCCGAGACGGCCAAGATCCTGGCCCCGCAGAAGACCGTGCTCATCCCGGACGAGCGGGCGGGCTGCTCGCTGGCCGACTCGATCACCGCCGACGAGCTGCGGGCCTGGAAGGCCGAGCACCCCGGCGCCGTGGTCGTGTCGTACGTGAACACCACGGCCGAGGTGAAGGCCGAGACCGACATCTGCTGCACCTCCTCGAACGCCGTCGACGTCGTGCGCTCGATCCCGGAGGACCGGGAGGTGCTGTTCCTGCCCGACCAGTTCCTCGGCGCGCACGTCAAGCGCGAGACCGGCCGGGAGAACCTGCACATCTGGGCGGGGGAGTGCCACGTCCACGCGGGCATCAACGGCCCCGAGCTGGCCGAGCGCGCGGCGGCGAACCCCGAGGCCGACCTGTTCATCCACCCGGAGTGTGGCTGCGCCACCTCGGCGCTCTACCTCGCCGGTGAGGGCATCGTGCCGAGCGAGAAGGTCAAGATCCTCTCGACCGGCGACATGGTCACCCAGGCGCGATCGACGAAGGCGAAGTCCGTGCTGGTCGCCACCGAGATCGGCATGCTGCACCAGCTGCGCAAGGCCGCCCCGGACATCGAGTTCAACGCGGTCAACGACCGGGCGTCCTGCCGGTACATGAAGATGATCACCCCGGCGGCGCTGCTGCGCTCGCTGCGGGAGAACCGGGACGAGGTGCACGTCGACCTCGAGATCGCGCTGCGGGCCAAGGGCGCCGTGCAGCGCATGATCGAGATCGGCCAGCCTGGTGGTGGCGAGTGACCAGCCCGTGCTGGGAGGCCTCGGCTGACCTGGTCGTCGTCGGCACCGGCGTCGCGGGCCTGACCGCCGCGTTGCGTGCGCACTCGCTGGGTCTGCGGGTCCTGGTCGTGACCAAGGGCGCCGCGGACGAGGGCAACACGTGCTGGGCGCAGGGCGGCGTCGCCGTCGTCCTGCCCGGCGAGCACGAGGCGGGCGACTCGGTCGACAAGCACGTCGCCGACACTCTGGTCGCGGGCGCCGGCCTGTGCGACGACGACGCGGTCCGGGCGATCATCGCCGACGGCCCCGCCGCCGTCACCCGGCTGCGTGAGCTGGGCGCGGTCTTCGACCCGGGCGCGGACGGCAACCTCGCCCGCACCCGCGAAGGCGGCCACAGCGCGTTCCGGGTGGTCCACGCGGGCGGCGACGCGACCGGCGCGGAGGTCGAGCGGGCCCTGCTCGCCGCGGGCCGCGACGGCAGGCTGCCGATTCTGGAGCACCATGTCGCCGTGCAGGCGCTGCGCACGCCCGCGGGCGCCGTCACGGGGCTGACCGTGCTCGACGACTCCGGCGTGCCGGGCGTGATCACGGCCACTGCCGTGCTGCTGGCCTCCGGCGGGCTCGGGCAGCTCTACCAGGCGACGTCGAACCCCGAGGTCGCCACCGGCGACGGCATCGCGCTCGCGCTGCGGGCCGGGGCGCCGGTCGCCGACATCGAGTTCGTGCAGTTCCATCCGACCGTGCTCTACACCGGCCAAGGCGCGCGTGGCCGCTGCCCGCTGGTGACCGAGGCGGTGCGTGGCGAGGGCGCGGTCCTGATCGACGCCACCGGCGCGTCGGTTATGCAGGGCGTGCACCCGTTGGCGGACCTGGCGCCGCGCGACGTCGTGGCGGCGGCGATCACCCGGCGGATGGCCGAGGGGCGCGGCGGGGTCGACGACCACGTCTTCCTCGACGCCACCCGGCTCGCCGACGTGGACTTCGCGACCCGCTTCCCGACCGTGTACGCGGCCTGCCTGGCCGCGGGCATCGACCCGGCCGTCACCCCGATACCGGTCGCGCCCGCCGCGCACTTCTCGTGCGGCGGCGTGATCGCCACGGTCGACGGTCGCACGGCGGTGCCCGGCCTGTACGCGGCTGGTGAGGTCGCCAGCACCGGCCTGCACGGTGCGAACCGGTTGGCGTCCAACAGCCTTCTCGAAGGGCTGGTCGTGGGCGCGCGTGCCGCGGAGGCCATCGCCGCGGACCTTGCCGACGGCAGGCTGGGCGATCCCCGGCTCGCCGTCGTCTCCGACATCCCGGTCGCGCCCGTCGCCGACCGCGACTCCCTGCAGCGCGTGATGAGCCGCTACGCCGCGATCGGTCGCGAGGCCGAGGGGCTGGCCGTGGTGGGCTCCGTGCTCGACGTGTCCGCCGTGGTTCGGCCTTTGGACACGCGCGAGGCGGTGGAGGACGCGGCCCTGACCTTGGTGGCCCGTTCGCTGATCGCGTCCGCCGCGGCCCGCACCGAGTCGCGTGGGTGCCACGTGCGCACCGACTTCCCGGTCCGGGACGACGCGAACTGGCGGCGCAGCCTGGTCGTCCGGCTCAACCCGTCCGGTCAGCCCGTACTGGCCGCCCCGACCGCTCTGCGAGGTGCGGCGTGATCGACCGCGACGACCTGGCCCGGGTCATCCGGACCGCGCTGGAGGAAGACCTCCGCTACGGCCCGGACGCGACCACCGAGGCCACCGTGCCCGCCGACGCTGTGGCGACCGCGGAGCTCACCCCGCGGTCGGCCGGTGTGCTGGCGGGCATCCCGGCCGCGCTGGCCGTGTTCGAGCAGGTCGTGCCGGACCTGGTCGTGGTGTCCGCGCAGGAGGACGGCAGCGCGGCCGTCGCCGGTCAGCCCGCGTTGGTGCTGCGCGGCAACACCCGCGCTCTGTTGACCGCCGAGCGGACCGCGCTGAACCTTGTCTGCCACCTGTCCGGCATCGCCACCGCGACAGCCGAGTGGGTGCGGGAGATCGCGGGCACCAAGGCCGCCGTCCGGGACTCGCGCAAGACGCTGCCGGGCCTGCGGCTGCTGGAGAAGTACGCGGTCCGGTGCGGCGGCGGCGTCAACCACCGGCTCGGCCTCGGCGACGCCATCCTCATCAAGGACAACCACGTGGTCGCGGCGGGCTCGGTCGGCAAGGCCATCGCCGCCGCCCGCGCCCACGCGCCGGACCTCTTCCTGGAGGTCGAGGTCGACGGCCTGGCGCAGCTGGACGAGGCGTTGGCCGAGGGTGTGGAACTGGTGCTGCTGGACAACTTCAGCGCGAGCGACTGCGCCAAGGCCGTCCAGCGGGCGCAGGGGACGGGCACCCGGTTGGAGGCCTCCGGTGGCCTGACCCTGGCCGTCGCGCGGGAGTACGCCCAGACCGGCGTTGACTACCTCGCGGTCGGGGCGCTGACCCACTCGTCGCCGGTGCTGGACCTGGGCATGGACCTGCGCGGTTAGCCTCGGCGGGCTGGGACCCAACCGTGGCCCCAGCCGCCCTGGGCCATGGTCTGGAACGCCCAGCCCTCGGCGGTCCGCACGAGCACATCGGCGTAGGTCATCTCCTGCCGCTCACCGTCGACGGTCACCGCCGCCTCGGTGATGACGACGACGAGGTTCTCGCTCAGGAAGTGGGGTGTCCGCACGGATTCCATGGCAGCGCCGCCGCCGACCGCTTCACTCATGGTCCGCACGAACTCTTCTCGGCTCCACGAGGCGACCGCCGCGGGCCCGCCGGGCACGTCGGTGGCCAGGTTCAGCGGGAAGACCGCCAGATCCGCCATCTCCTCGACAGCCCCGCGCTCAGCCAGGGCGTCATATCGGACGAACCACTCGCGGACACTTTCCCGTGCTTCATCAGGTGGCTGATACATCAGCACCCCACCCTCTCGTACGCTGTACCGTACAGCGTACTACATGAGTCCCGCGACCCACTTCCGCTGCTCCGGCGTGTCCGGCACGGGCATGCCGCGCGCGGCTTCGACCCGCCCCCAGGCGTCTTCCGGCGCGGTCCCGATGCCCGCGTCGGCCAATGCGGCCATCTCGTCATCGAGCCAGTCATCGCCTCAGTCTTTCGAGCGTTCGATCATCTCGGCGAGTCCGGCGAGCAGATCCTCCGCCCGCGGCGTGCGGCTCGGCGCGAGCATCCATTGCAGGGCGAAACCGTCGCAGACCGCGAGGACGAAGCTGGCCACCGCCAGGCAACGGGGGTCGTCCGCGGTGACGTCCTCCCCATATGAGGTGGCCACGATCTCGGCGATCCTGACCCGGGTGCGGTGCTGCAACCCGGCCAGTTGTTCGCGGAGCGCCGGGTCGCGTTCGGCTTGGGCCAGGGCCTCGACGAAGCTGAGCAGCAGGGCGCGGTGGTCGGTGAGGTGGGTCAGCACCGTGGCCCACGTCAGGTGGGCGCGGGCGATGGGGGAGGCGTCCGGGTCGGCCAGCGCGACCTGCGTCAGTCGCTCGCTCCATTCCTCGAACATCGCGCCGAGGGCTTCGTTGAGCAGGCCGGCTTTCGACCCGAAGTGGTAGCCGATCGAAGCGAGGTTGGTACCTGATTCGGCCACCAGGTCGCGCGTGGTGATATGCGCGTATCCCTTGTCCTGCAACAGTCTTGCGGCCGCCGCGAGGAGTTGCTCTCGATGTCCCACCGGCCAAGCGTAGTTGACCGGCGGATCTATACGGGTGTATGAATCGTGGAGCGGGTCACAATGCCGGAGGGTGCGCCATGAGTTCTGCCGAGGTCGCCATGCGTGAGTCGCTTCCGCCCGGGTCCCGTCTGCCTCGGCCCATCCAGACGATCCTGTTCCTGCGCTCCCGGCACCGCTTCGGCCCCATCTGGCGGCGCAAGCACGGTGACACGTTCACCGTCCGGCTGGCCGCAGACCGAACCGTCGTCGTGGTGAGCAGGCCCGAGGACATCCGTGAGATCTTCGCCGGACCGTCGTCGGTGTTCCACGCGGGCGAGGGCAACGCGATCCTCGAACCGGTGATGGGCAGCCAGTCCGTGCTGATCCTCGACGAGGACGCCCACCTGCGCTCCCGTAAGCGGCTGATGCCCGCGTTCAACGGCGCCGCCCTGCGCGGCTACGCCGGGATGATGACCGAACTGGCCGAGAAGTCCGCCGACCGCTGGCCGGTCGGCAAGCCGTTCGCCGTGCACCCGGTGATGAACGCGCTCACCCTGGAAATCATCTTGCGGGTCGTGTTCGGCATGGCCGAAGGCGACCGGCTGGCCCGGCTGCGGCCGCTGATCAACAAGGTCGTCGACATCGGACCGATCGCGATCCTCGGCTGGACCTACCCGGCGCTGAGCCGGTACTGGCCGTGGAAGCGCAACGCCCAGAACCTCGCCGACGCCGACGCCCTGCTGTACGAGGAGATCGCCGAGCGCCGCACCGAGGACCTGGCCGACCGCGACGACGTCCTCTCCCGCCTGCTCGCCGCCGACCCGGACGCGCCCGCCGCCGAGCTGCGCGACCACATGATGACCCTGCTCCTCGCCGGCCACGAGACCACC